>JBAYRG010000382.1:0-3154 GCA_041676805.1 Proteiniphilum sp. | reverse complement strand
TATATCGACCATCCTTCTTTTGGCACAGCAGTAATTGGTCGCCTGCTCGAAAGTGAAGGGCTACGCGTGGCGATTGTACCGCAGCCCAACTGGCGGGACGATCTTCGTGATTTCAAGAAACTGGGTGCTCCCCGCCTCTTCTTCGCGGTAACTGCCGGTGTAATGGACTCGATGATCAACCATTACACGGCCAATAAAAGGCTGCGGTCGCAGGACGCCTATACTCCGGACGGCCGTGCCGACATGCGTCCCGACAGGGCAGTCACAGTCTATTCCCGTATCCTGAAAGAACTCTATCCCGATATGCCGGTCGTAATCGGTGGAGTGGAAGCTTCACTACGCCGGATCACCCATTACGATTACTGGGATGACAAGCTCCACAAAAGCATCCTGGCAGAGACAAAAGCCGACCTGTTGATATATGGAATGGGGGAGCTTCCCCTGAAACAACTGATAGCTGAGATCCGCGACGGGAAATCTATTGTGGAAATAAATGATATTCCACAGACCGCTTTTCTTCGCACCGAAACACCTGAAAATCCGTTCAATGAAGAAATCTCCCTTTTTTCACATGAAGAATGTACAAAAGAGAAACTGAAACAAGCCAAGAATTTTCGTGTGGTGGAGGAGCAATCCAACCGGCTATCGGCTGCACGTATTCTTCAAAAAATAGATAGCAGAACGCTCGTCGTTAATCCTCCCTATCCCCCGATGGAAGAGGAAGAGATAGACGCCTCTTTCAACCTTCCTTATACCCGCTTGCCTCACCCCAAATACAAGGGCAAACATATTCCGGCTTACGAGATGATCAAATTCTCGGTCAACCTCCACCGGGGATGTTTCGGAGGATGTGCTTTCTGCACTATCTCCGCACACCAGGGAAAATTTATCGCTTCCCGTTCCAAACAATCTATTCTGGATGAGGTGAAAAAGATCACCCAAATGCCCGATTTCAAAGGATATATTAGCGACCTGGGAGGCCCGTCGGCTAACATGTACCGGATGCAAGGCAAGGACCTCTCTATTTGTGAAAAGTGTAGGAAACCCTCCTGTATCTTTCCGAAAATCTGTTTTAACCTCCACAGCGATCATTCCGACCTGCTGGATATATATAAATCGGTGGATGTATTGCCCGGAATAAAGAAATCATTTATCGGAAGCGGCATCCGTTACGACATGCTGCTACAGGAGAGCAGCGATCAGAAAACCAATGAATCATACCGGGCATATCTCGGCGAGCTGATCAAAAATCATGTCTCAGGCAGATTGAAAGTGGCTCCTGAACACACCTCCGATGAGACCCTGAAAATAATGAGGAAACCATCTTTCCGTTACTTCGACCGGTTCAAACAAATCTTCGACGAACTGAATAAGAAATATTCATTGAACCAGCAATTGATCCCCTACTTTATCTCATCTCATCCGGGATGTACCGAAGAGGATATGGCAGAACTGGCAGCCACGACAAAGAAGTTGAATTTCAAGCTGGAACAGATACAGGATTTCACCCCTTCTCCCATGACGCTTGCTACCGAGATCTATTACACCGGGTACCATCCTTATACATTAAAACCGGTATATACGGCCAGAAGCAAGGAGGAGAAAAATGATCAGCGTCAGTTTTTCTTCTGGTATGATCCGAAGCAAAAACACTCGGTAATCAAAAAATTGAAACGCATAGGCAGGTCCGACCTGATTAAAAGACTCTACTCCAAAGATTTTTCATGAGAGTTCAAGTTTTACAACCCGTGTAAATGCAACTGGATCTTCCGACTGACGATATTTGGTTCAATGAAAATGCAGCCTAATATAGATAATTCCTCCTTCAAATTATTTAAATAACGTTAAATTTAAAAATTTCACTGTCTCTTCATGCAGCGTTTTCTCTTTTTATGCATCTGTTATAATAAAGAAAACAAAACAAAATAGTCGCATGAAGAAAGCAGTATTGAAAATCAGTATCCTTTTGGCAGGGATTTTACTGGCTATTCCCTCCTGTGACGATAATGGAAGGTCGCCGGGAGATATTTACATCAGCATAGCCACGGTTGTACCGGAAGGTGAAAACAGCTATTCACTCCAGTTAGACAATGGCAAACGCTTATGGCCCTCAGCCGGCAACCTGAGATATACCCCCAAGGAGAACCAACGCGTCTTTCTTAATTACACTATTCTTTGGGACAATCATAATACATATGATTACGACATCAAGGTGAACGATATTTGGGATATCCTTACAAAACAAGCTATTGAACTGAATGCGATGAATGAGGAGAGCATAGGGAACGACCCGGTAAGGATCAAAGACATATGGGTAGGGAGAGATTATTTGAATGTGTCATTCCTATTCAATTATGGTGGTGTAAAACCTCACCTGATCAACCTCGTAGAGAATACTCTCTCATCCGGAGCATCAGCTGACGCGATTGATCTGGAATTCCGCCATAATGCTTATGAGAGTACCCAGACAAAATTATATGAAGGATTCGTTTGTTTCGACTTGAAACCCTTCAGGAAAGATAATGCCGACTCTGTAGACCTTTCTATTAAAGTGAAAGGGTGGAACGGAATAACAACATACGACATGGTTTACAGGTATAACCAACCGGTTGCGGAAAAAACCGCCCGGACACTTACACCTGTAATATCATCCAATGAATACTATTAAATATTTAAAACCACAACTTAATTAGTTCTATTTCTTATATGACTTTTTGATTTTCCAATAAGCCGGATGGTCCCTGTGAAGAGGCCACCCGGCTTGCTTTATTGGGCACCTTGATCAATAAAAAATCCCGGCAATTTATGTCGGGATATAGTTTACAAGAGTCATCCACTAATTTTCTAAATCAGTTTATCGATCTTCTCGGTAAAAATGGTTTTGGGACCTGCACCTACCAGTTTGTCCACCACTTTTCCGTCTTTAATAAAAAGTACGGTAGGAATATTACGGATACCATATTTTCCGGTAGTCTCATCATTCTCATCTACATTCAGTTTACCTACTATCACCTTATCCTTGTACTCTTCACCGATCTCTTCGATGATGGGGCCGATCATTTTGCAGGGGCCGCACCACTCTGCCCAAAAATCTATGACCACCAGTTTGTCTGTATCCAGTACTGAGTCAAGGGTTGCGTCTGTAATTTGAAGC
>JBAYRG010000381.1:0-3154 GCA_041676805.1 Proteiniphilum sp. | reverse complement strand
GGTCCCGCCTCCTTGAAGATTATCGCCAGGCACTTCGGGAAATTCTACTCACTTCAATACCTGCGCGATCGGTGCGGGATCACCAAGGAGGGTGTCTCCCTGCTCGACCTGAGCACCGGTGCCGAAAGTATCGGCCTGCGCACCTTGGCTATCAAATGCACCATCGACGATGTCATCAACAGCATCCCCTTCCCCGCCATCATCTTCTGGAACAACAACCACTTCGTGGTGGTATACGCGGCCGACAAAAAACATGTGTGGATATCCGACCCTGCGAAAGGGCGCGTCAAATATACGCATGAAGAGTTCAGGAAAGGATGGTGCCAGAAGGATGAGAAGCAAGGAATCCTGCTTGCCGTGGAACCGTCTTCCGATTTCAAGGATTCGCAAGCGCAGAAAGCGCAGCGCAAGAACAGCTTCTCGAGCATCCTGAAATATTTTTTCCCCTACAAAAACAATTTCATCCTTGTCTTCGTCATCATGCTGGTGGTGACCCTGCTGCAGGGCGTCCTTCCGTTCATCTCCAAAGCAGTGATCGACGTGGGCATCAAAACCTCCGACGTGAACTTCATCAACATGGTGTTGATCGGCAACATCTCCATCCTCCTCAGTGTGATGGTCTTCAACGTGCTGCGCGATTGGATACTGATGCATATCACTTCGCGGGTTAATATCGCACTAATATCCGACTACCTGATCAAACTGATGAAACTGCCCGTGACTTTCTTCGAGAACAAGCTGCTGGGAGATATCCTGCAACGGGCGCAGGACCACGAGCGTATCCGCAACTTTATTATGAACAACTCTCTGGCGCTCATCTTCTCGACCTTCACCTTCGTCCTTTTCGCCATCATCCTGCTGGTGTACAACGCGGTCATTTTCTATATATTCCTTGCCGGCTCCATATTGTATGTGGCATGGGTGTTGCTGTTCCTGAGCATCCGCAAGAAACTGGACTGGGAATACTTCGAACTGGTATCGCGGAACCAGAGCTACTGGGTGGAGACGGTGTCGGCCATACAGGATATCAAGATCTACAATTACGAGAAGTACCGCCGCTGGAAATGGGAAGAGATACAGGCCCGGCTCTACCACGTGAACAAGAGGGTGCTGACGGTCACCAACATGCAGAACCTCGGCGCGCAATTCATCGAAAGCATCAAGAACATGGGGATCGTGTTCTTCTGCGCCATCGCGGTGATCAATGGGGATATCACTTTCGGGGTGATGATCTCCACCCAGTTCATCATCGGCATGCTCAACGGTCCCCTGGTGCAGTTCATCAACTTCGTCGTGTCGGGACAATACGCCAAGATCAGTTTCCTGCGTATCAACGAGATCCGACAGTTGGAAGACGAGGATGAACTGTTGACCATCGGCACGAACACCACCATCCTCCCGGATGACAAGACCATCACGCTGCATAATGTCCACTTCCAGTACACCGTGAACAGCCCGTTGGTGTTGCGGAATGCGTTCCTGACAATTCCGGAGAATAAGATCACAGCCATTGTGGGTGGTAGTGGCAGCGGTAAATCGACCCTATTGAAATTACTTGTCCGGTTATATAAGCCTACGTATGGAGATATAAAGATGGGAGGGATGAATGTGAACCTGGTCAACCTGCGGCAATGGCGGGATATGTGCGGGGTAGTGATGCAGGACGGGAAGACCTTCAACGACACTGTGCTGAACAATATTGTGCTGGATGATGAGCGGATTGACTATGAAAAGTTACGCGAAGTGTGCCGCATAGCACAGATAGAGACGGAGATCAACGAGATGCCGAAAGGGTTCGAGACAGTGATCGGCGAGAACGGGCGTGGATTGAGTGGCGGGCAGAAGCAGCGGCTGCTTATCGCCCGGGCTCTTTACCGGGATCCGAAACTACTTTTTTTGGATGAGGCTACCAACTCATTGGATGTGATCAACGAACGGAAGATCGTGGATGCACTGAACGGAGCTTTTAAGGACCGCACGGTGATCGTGGTAGCCCACCGGCTGAGCACTATCCGCAATGCCGACCAGATCGTGGTACTGGACAAGGGTTTCATCGTGGAAGTGGGAAGCCATGACACATTGATGGAAAAGAAAGGACAGTATTACAATTTAGTTTCCACACAGATGCAATGATATAGATATTTGAAATATACCAGCCTTTTATCTCTATGGATTTTATACTCTTGTCGATGAGGAGAGCTGTATGAAAACGAATCTGTCTATCATTAGGAATAATCTTTTTCCCAAAGATTGATTTTCTCTTTTTAAACAGAAGGTCAAGAAGTCTTATGGGATTTCATTTTTTATTCCTATATGTTGTGGTAGAAACCGCCGGCTTTAGCCGAAGTATAACCCACCTACTTTAGCGGGTGGGTATTTAGTGCTTTTTATCAGTATTTTGTAATCCTTTATCTGAAAAATGTTTACTTGCGTAACACCTCCGATCTTATAATCTTAATGACAATGTAACCAGACCGTAATCGGTCTGTAACATTTATACTTGACCTTTGTGCCGAAAATCTAACGAAAAGAGTAATTTGTGAAGTATAAGTATATTTTGTCGATATGGTTTATGGTATTGTTTTTCCTTGCCTTTCCGGTATATGGTTATGGCCAGACAGGGATTATCAAAGGAAAAATAGTGGATGCAAAAACCAATGAACCGTTGATAGGTGCATCGGTATTGATAGAAGGAACCACGAACGGCGCGGCTGCCGACTTGGACGGAAACTATATCATCCGGAATGTGGATGCGGGTACTTACACGCTTATCGCATCGTATGTTGCCTATCAGAATGAAACAAAAACAGGGGTTGTTGTTGGAGGAAACAACGAAACGACCATCGACTTTCTATTGCGCGGCGACGATATAAACTTGCAGGAAGTGGAAGTGGTGGCACGGGCAAACCGTGAGAGCGAGAATATCCTGCTGATGGAACAACGGCAGGCATTGGTGGCCACGCAGGCGGTCGGTGCACGGGAACTGTCGAGAAAGGGCATTGGTGATGCACAGGCGGCAGTAGCGCAAGTTTCCGGTATTTCTAAGCAGGAAGGAGTGAAAAATGTGTTTGTCCGTGGATTGGGAGACCGGTATAACGTGACTTTGCTCAATGGCTTTGCGATTCCTTCGGAAGATCCGGAGTACAAAAATATT
>JBAYRG010000380.1:0-3171 GCA_041676805.1 Proteiniphilum sp. | reverse complement strand
GGTTAACGCTTCACCCGATACCGGCAGCAATCAACTTTTTGAGTTGCATGAAGGCACTAAGGTAAAGATCAGGAATAGGGATGGCAATTGGCTTGAAATTCAGATTGCCGACGGAAGCATAGGATGGATACGCCAACAAGATGTGGAGGTGATTTAATGTGCCAATATGCCAATGTGCTAATGTGCCAATATGCCAATGTGCCAATATGCCAATGTGCCAATATGCCAATGTGCCAATATGCCAATGTGCCAATATGCCAATGTGCCAATGAGACTAATGTGGCAATGAGAATAATTTAATTAGCAATTTAATTGGCGCATCGGTACATTGATAAATTAGCACATTAAATTATTCTTGACTCTTGGCTATAAAAGCATTTATTCTTTGTTCTTTGTTCTTTATTCTTTATTCTGAAAAAATGAAAGAACTTGTAGAGAGTTTGCTCCCTTTGGAGCGTGACCTTTTTTTTGCCCTGAATGGCAGTGATTCGTCGTTTTTAGATAACGTGATGTGGACAATTAGCGGTCGGTTTATCTGGATTCCGGTATTCCTCTTCGTCCTCTTCATCTTTTTTTATCGGGCACGTAAGAATGAGGCTATTCTGGTCACCCTCTTCCTTATTCTCTTGTTTGTGGCCACAGATCAAATTTCATCTTCTTTTTTCAAACCCTTCTTTGAGCGCTTTCGTCCTACCCATCACCCCGATTTCAAAGATATGGTAGATATCATAAACGGCTATAGGGGCGGAAGATACGGTTTTATTTCAGGACATGCAACAAATAGCTTCGGACTGGCGGTATTCCTTTCGTTAGTCTTCCGGAATCGCTTGGTGACACTCATCACCCTACTATGGGCTGCAATCAACAGTTATACCCGTATCTACCTGGGTGTGCATTTTATTTCGGATATCCTGGCAGGAATGATTGTAGGCGCACTGGTGGCACTCCTCCTATATACGGTCTACGCAACATTGAGAAAAGCCATTATCCAGCCGCCCTCATCACGTAGATTAAGCCCGTATGGTAAAAAAGAGGGGACAATATTAGCCACTTTTATCATTTTATACTTGGTTATTATCGCTATTTTCAGCCCTCTTTTAGCAACTTTACCTCATTGAAGTTGTTCTAAAAATAGGGACAAGGTCTTTTCACGAAGATTTTAATACAAAAAATTTGATTTCTCTGTTTTTTTATGTATGTTTATGGCATAAATAGATTACCAAATTGGATTATTAATATAAAAAATAAAAAGCCATGGCAAGAACAATCACTTTTAACGAGTTAAGAGAGCTGAAAGACAAGCTGCCCGACGGTAGTATCCACCGGATAGCCGAGGAATTGGGAATGAAACCCGAAACTGTGAGGAATTATTTTGGTGGATACAATTACAAAGAGGGCAATAGTGTGGGAATACATATCGAACCAGGGCCCAATGGTGGCATTGTGATGCTTGACGATACTACCATCTTCGATAAGGCACTAAGTATTCTCGGCCTTAAGGATTATCCTGAGCCCAGTTCGGTGGAAACCGAGCAGGTAGAATAAAAATGAAAACCCAATTGATCACTTTCCGGTGCAATATTGGGTTTTTTCTTTGGATTATTAACACTGGCATTTGAGAAATTGACTCTTCCGAATGCCCAAAAAGATGATAGTATGGGAAAGGATAAAAAAGACAGCGGTTCATACGAAGAAAAGCTGGTGACCATTGCCATCCATACGTATGATAAAGCGCATATATTAAAATCGATCCTTGAATCAGAAGGAATCCCCGCGGTCATACACGGCATCAATCTGATCGATCCGGTAGTACCCGGAAATGTACGGGTGCGGATCAACGAGAGTGATCTCCACAAAGCTCTCCAGATAGTGGAAGAAGTGGATTTTGCCTCCAACAAAGAGAAGAAAGACCACAAGATGATGAAGAAGGAGATCCTCATTCCGGTAGATTTCTCCGATTACTCTCTGGTTGCTTGTGAATTCGGATTTCGTTTGGCACGTGATCTGGATTGTAAAGTAAAATTACTCCACGCTTTTTTCACTCCTTTTTACCCGGCATCGGTTCCCTTCGGAGATACCTTCACCCTGCAGACGACCGACAAAGATCTGTTCCAGGATGTGAGAAACAGAACAGAAAGAGAGATGCAAACCCTGGTAGAGCGAGTTGAAAACAGAATCGCTGCCGGATCTATACCGAAGGTGCCTTATAAAACCGCCCTGGTGGAAGGATTACCTGAAGAAGAGATCATCTCCTATTCAAAAAAAATCCGTCCAACGGCAATAGTGATGGGTACAAGAGGGAAAAATGCAAAAGAGCTGGATCTTATTGGCAGCGTAACTGCTGAAGTGATGGAAGGTTGCAGGACGCCTGTTTTTGCAATTCCTGAAGGAGCAAAGATAAGGAGTCTTTCGGAAATGAAGACCATTGTTTTTCTTACTAACTTCCAAGAGCGCGAGTTCAAAGCATTCGATATTATGATGACATTCCTCAAACCCTATCCGGTAAAAGTCTATCTGGCACATATTGCAAAAAAAGAAGACGTGTGGAACGAAATCAAACTGTCGGGAGTACAAAAACGATTCTCCGACCTCTATCCGTATCTGCAGATCGAATATAAACTGATCGACCAGAATGAGGGATTAGAAATAGCCCTCGATAAATTCTCAGAGACAAACAATGTAGATATGATATCCCTGTCGAGTTCACGTCGCAATATTTTCGCGAGGATATTTAACCCCGGAATAGCAAGAAGAATGATATTCCACTCCGATACACCTCTATTGGTGATAAAAGGGATGTAAGCCAAAAAAGGGCTCCTCTTAGTGAGGAACCCTTTTTTTAGGAATTTATCTTATTATACTTTTCAGAGACCTAATTTTGTTTTTACCTGTGCTGTAACATCCACAGCCGAAGGGCTAAAATAAACAATGGGCGATTGCATTGCGGAGATATCGTAAACAAAAGTGTAATTGTTCTCTTTTCCTACTGCGCCGATCGCTTCAAATATTTTTTTGTTCACCGGTTCGAGCAATTGTTGTTGTAATTGCTGTAACTCCTGTTGACCATTCTGCATATAGGTCTGATACCTATCCTGAAGCTGGGTTATCTGTTTTTGTTGGTCTTGTCTTGCAGCGTCAGACTCAGCCGGATTGGCTTCAAATTCTTCCAGT
>JBAYRG010000379.1:0-3178 GCA_041676805.1 Proteiniphilum sp. | reverse complement strand
CGGACACCCAGGTATTTCTGAAAGAAATCGGGGTTGACCATAGAGCCGGCAATTCCCATCGAAATACTGCCGATGGAGAGATACGACTGCCCCCTCATTGTGGCTACGGCTTGCGCTGCCCGGGAAAAACGCAGGAGCTTATCCGCCACATCCTCGGGAATAGTGTTATCCTGCAGGTCCTGTACCTCATGTCCATAAATCCCGAACGCGGGAAGCCCTTTTTGTGAATGGGATGCCAGTACTGCCGCCAGATACACGGCACCCGGACGTTCCGTTCCGTTGAAACCCCAGACAGCCTTGGGATAGTAGGGGTTCATATCCATGGTTTCTGAACCGTAGCACCAACTTGATGTCACAGTGATGGTAGAACCGACTCCTTCCCGCTCGAATTTTGCCGCACAAGCGGCACTCTCACCTACCCGTCCGATCGTGCCGTCGGCAATCACGCACTCTACCGGGCTTCCATCTCCATTCTTTAAATTAGTACTGATTAGTTCTGCCACTGCCTTTGCCAGACTCATAGTCTTCTCTTCGAGGCTCTCCCTAACTCCTCCCTGACGTCCGTCGATAGTAGGACGGATTCCGATTTTAGGATAATTCTTCATCTCATTTTTATTATTTAGTGATTGTATGATAACTTGTGCTAATTGCAAATAAAAAATTAAAGTGAATCTCGCAATATGATCTCTGTCTGTAGAAATTTCCGGATAGGATCTTCACTGATGATAAAATCTGCGGCCATATTTCCCATCTCTTCCCAATTAATTCCAATACTCGTTATTCCTCTTTCTATCACTTCATAAAGCGGATTCTCATTGTAGGCCAGCAAACCGTAATCATTTCCCGAGATGAACCCCTGCTGTCTCCCCTTTTTTATGATTGTAACCAGATCTTCCTGTTTGATCACCAGATAAAATGCCCTTTCTAAAATAGATCTCCTTTCGGTGATCTCATCGATGATCTCGAACGGAAAATTATTGTCGATGCAAAACTTGCTAAAATATTCCTTGCTGCTCTGCGGATGTTTGTGGTATTTGTTCAATACGAAAAACAACTTCCGATACTTTCTTAAACGTTCTTTTATTGTCTCCAGTGTATTGTACAACCCGGCGTCGAAATCCTGACAAACATAGGAGTAGTCCTTTTTATCGAATTTCCCATAATCCAAAAGCAACAACTTCTTTTTATCAATTCTGGTCAGTGCCTCGGAAAACTTTTCATTATCGTAATTCATCACCAGGTAACTGTTGTACATCCCGATGGAATTGTTGATGATCTGGTTGAAAAGATGCTCATTATACTGATGAAACCAAAGGTCTATCTCATAATAGGACGGAAGACGACCTCTCAACGTATTGTACATCACCTCCTTAAAAGGAGTATACTCGTCCAGTAACAGTAAGATATTCTTCGAACGTGACGCCACATAATAGTTCTTGCCATGTATCGAATCAATGATCTTCCTGTTTTTAAGATCGGTGAATGCCTTGAAAACCGTATCGCGAGAAAGATGGAACTCTTTACTCAACTGATTGATAGAAGGTAATTTATCACCTACCTTCAATTCATTTGCAGCAATGGATCTTTGTATATAATCGGTAAGTTGCTGCACTTTCGTGCTTTTATTAGTGAATTGTAATTCCATATAAATAGGCGTGCTGTGCTGAACTGTGCTGTATGCGGCAAAGATAGATGGAGAAAATGAATCACACAACTTTTTTTATATGTTATATATCATGTTTTTATGCTACCTCACTGCTATTCTTGGTTATCTTAAAAAAACAGATCCCGACAGATTATGCCGGGATCTTATTTTTAATGCCTGTTTTTACTACAACCAAGCCTAATACTCATCTTCATTAAAGAAGAAATCCTCTTTGCTTGGATAGTCAGGCCAAATATCTTCAATCGATTCGAATATTTCGCCATCCTCCTCAATCTCCTGCAAATTTTCAATCACCTCCAGCGGAGCGCCCGAACGCTGGGCATAATCAATCAACTCATCTTTTGTAGCGGGCCAGGGAGCATCTTCCAGTTTGGATGCCAATTCAAGTGTCCAATACATTGATAATATATTTAAATTGTTATTTGTTCAATTTTTTCGCAAATGTATAAAAAGTTTTTATATATCGCCCTGTTCCCAAAATATTTCTTCGGCGGTTTTGTTGCTTTCGTACCTTGCAAAGACAAAAAAGTAATCTGAAAGCCGATTCAGAAAAATCAGCACCTCGTCTGCCACCGGAAATTGTTCCGCTACACGATACACATTCCTCTCCACACGGCGAGTCACGGTGCGGCATATATGCGCGCGCGCGGCCGCCTCATTACCTCCGGGTAACACAAACCGGGTCAGCTTAGGCAGGGTGGCATCGATCATATCGATCTGTTCCTCAACACGGGATATATCCTTTTCGGAGATGATACTCGCCGGCTTTGGATCTTTACTTTCAGTTTCTGTTGCCAGGTAGGAACCCACGGTAAAGAGTTTATGCTGGATATAGCGGAGAAAATTGCGGTGTGCCTCCTCTTTCACCTCACAATTCAGCCAGCCGATATAACTATTCAACTCATCCACTGTGCCATATGCATCGAGGCGGATATGCGTTTTGCTCACCCGCATTCCCCTTACCAATGAGGTAGTTCCCTTGTCACCGGTTTTTGTATATACTATACTTTTTTTCATATTTCTTCCATTTTCCAGTTCCCCATTCTTCCTCTCTCTCCCTTCCCCGCACCGGATCACACCAAATAATCCATCTTGGCAAGATCCGGCCGCAGAAAAACAATTCCTGTATCTTTCAGATCGAACGTTACACGGGCTCTCACATCATGAACGATTTCATTCCAAAATTGTTTAGCTGCTCCTTTTTTTATGGGATGAAACACCCAAAATGTATCGGCATGGCTCAACTCAATCAAGGTTTGCATATCGGGAATGGATTTTTCGTCAAGGTGAATAAAAATCGCATCATAACCTTCACCCTCACATGCGGATAATGAAGAGGTGATCTCGCTTTCCCGGCCTATCTCTCTTTGAAGGTGCTTTGCCACACTAACTTTCTCTTCATCATGCTCCACACATCTACAACGGATATAGGAAGAAGGTGCCATAAGGAACAGACTGTTTATTCCGGTTCCCGAGTTGATTTCCAATATTTTTTTGGGATGAAGATAGTGT
>JBAYRG010000378.1:0-3185 GCA_041676805.1 Proteiniphilum sp. | reverse complement strand
TTTTCGGGAGGTGGCAACTATATTTTCAATAAAGAACTGGTCGCTTCCAATGGTGCTATTCATCAAGAAATTATGGGAACTATCATACAAGGGGATTAATGGAAAATCAGGTTGTCTTAATAGCATTCCTACTGACCCTCTTTGCCGGCTTATCGACCGGCATTGGCAGCCTGATCGCACTTCTGGCCAAGCGCACTAACACCAACTTCCTGAGCCTCTCATTGGGCCTTTCCGCGGGTGTGATGATCTACGTCTCTTTCATGGAGTTGATGCCTAAATCGTTAGACTCCCTCATCGGAGTATTTGGACAGAAAGTGGGGATGCTTTATTTGATCCTTGGATTTTTCGGTGGTATCGCGCTGATCGCGCTGATAGACTTCCTGGTTCCCAAATCACAGAACCCGCACGAAGTACATGGCGTGGAAGAGATGAAGACAAACTACAGGTTGAAACAGACAGGTATGATCACGGCCATCACCATTGCCATCCACAACTTCCCCGAAGGAATTGCCACTTTCATGTCGGCCATGAACTCGTTTGAAGTGGCCATTCCCATCACCGTGGCGATAGCTATTCACAATATTCCCGAAGGGATCGCCGTGGCAGTTCCTATTTACCATTCTACCGGCAACCGGAAAAAGGCGTTCTGGCTCTCATTTGCATCGGGACTGGCAGAACCGCTGGGCGCACTGATCGCCTTCCTGTTCCTGCTTCCATTTTGGAATCCGGTACTGGATGCTTTTATCCTTTCAGCCATTTCCGGTGTAATGGTCTTTATCTCCCTGGATGAATTATTGCCCAGTGCGGAAAAATATGGCAAACACCATCTCTCTATCATCGGGCTGGTGATTGGTATGGCAATTATGGCATTAAGCCTCTATTTGTTCATCTAAACAAAAAAGATTATTTTTGTTCCTCTTATCAAACACTCATACAGATACAGCTATGACTACAGATATCAAACAGATCGGCGAACGGATTAAAGGATTGCGTGATGCAGTCAATCTCTCCCCTCTCGAAATGGCCCACAGGTTAGAAATAGATACCGATGATTACCTTCAATTTGAAGCGGGCGAAAGAGATATTTCCGTCTCATTCCTGCAGCGGATCGAACGTGAGTTCAACGTGGATATGGGTACCCTGATGTTTGGCACAGAACCCCGGATGAATTCTTACTTCATTACCAGAAAAGACAAAGGTGTGAGTGTGGAGAGGGTTTCGGCCTATAAATACCAGTCGCTCACCTCAGGATTCACCAATAATGTGGCTGAAATTTTCGTTGTCACGGTGAAACCTAAGCCGATGGAGACTGATTTCTACCAGAATATCCATGCCGGACAAGAGTTCAATATGGTGCTGGAAGGAAGCATGATTCTACATATCAACGGCAAGGACCTGAAATTGGAGGAAGGCGACAGCATCTATTTCGACTCGTCGCTACCACACGGCATGAAGGCGCTCAACGACAAGCCGGTGAAATTTCTTGCCGTCATCCTCTACCCGTAATCAAATCTAGAAATAAAATATCATCCCTCAATTGTCGAGATCTTTCCTTAATAAAGATCTTGAGGTCATAATAAGGTTATCATGTTAGAAAAATTTGTAAAGAAAACCTCGTTCAGCTCGCACCGGGATTTTATAGACAACTACAAGATCTTAGTGCCCGCGAATTTCAACTTCGCGTATGATATAACAGATGAATGGGCGCGGACAAACCCTGATAAACGGGCGCTCTGCTGGACAAACGACAGAGGAGAGCATAGGGATCTGACGTTCGGTGAACTGAAAATACTGTCAGACAAGACAGCCTCCTTCTTCCTGTCCACCGGTATCGGAAAAGGAGATATGGTGATGCTTATCCTGAAGCGGAGCATCGAGTTCTGGCCGACTATCCTGGCACTGCACAAGATAGGTGCCATAGCGATCCCGGCGACTCATCTGCTGACCGACAAAGACATTGTGTACCGCAATAACGCCGCCGATATAAAAGCGATTGTGGCGATGCAAGACGATAACCTGACAGAGCATGTGAACCTGGCAATGGTCAAATCCCCCACGGTACAATACCGCATCATGGTAGGCGACAACATCCCCGAAGGATGGATCGACTTCCGGCACGGGGTGGAAGAAGCAGCACCGTTTGCCAGGCCGGAAAAAGTGAATGAGAACGACGATATCATGATCCTCTATTTCACCTCCGGCACTACGGGACAACCCAAAATGGTAGCGCATGATTTCACCTATCCTTTAGGACATATCACTACCGCCAAATACTGGCACAACCTACATGAGGATAGCGTGCATCTGACAGTAGCAGATACGGGATGGGCCAAAGCGGTGTGGGGAAAACTATACGGACAGTGGATCGTGGGATCCTGCGTATTTGTGTATGACTTCGAAGGCCGTTTTATCCCGCAGGATATGCTCCGGATGATATCTGAATACAAGGTCACTTCATTCTGTGCTCCTCCCACTATCTTCCGGTTTTTGATCCGTGAAGATCTGACCAAATACGACCTTTCGGCACTGGAATATTGCACCACCGCGGGAGAGGCGCTCAACCCGTCGGTATTCGAGACTTTCTATAAGCAGACCGGCATCAAGATGATGGAAGCGTTCGGCCAGACCGAAACAGCCCCCACCATTGTCACCTTCCCCTGGATAGAACCAAAACCGGGATCGATGGGTGTGCCTAATCCACTCTACAAGATGGATCTGCTCACACACGACGGCCGGTCGGCCGAAGACGGCGAGCAGGGTGAAATTGTTTTCTACACCGACGAAAAGAAACCCCTTGCCCTCTTCAAGGGATATTATCGCGACGAGACACTCACCCGTGAGGTATATGCCGACAATGTGTATCACACGGGTGATATGGCCTGGCGCGACGAAGATGGGTACTACTGGTTTGTAGGGCGTACCGACGATGTGATCAAAAGTTCCGGTTACCGTATCGGCCCGTTTGAGGTGGAAAGCGCCGTGATGACCCACCCTGCCGTGGTGGAATGTGCCATCACCGGCGTACCCGACGAGATCAGGGGGCAGGTGATCAAGGCCACCATTGTACTGGCACAAGAATACAAGGATAAAGCGGATGAAGAACTGGTCAGGGAAATACAGGATCATGTAAAGAATGTGACCGCCCCCTATAAATATCCGCGACTGATTGAGTTTGTCAATGAACT
>JBAYRG010000377.1:0-3193 GCA_041676805.1 Proteiniphilum sp. | reverse complement strand
CTATCTATTGAAAAGAAGACGG
Organism: Proteiniphilum sp.; assembly: GCA_041676805.1. GTDB lineage: Bacteria > Bacteroidota > Bacteroidia > Bacteroidales > Dysgonomonadaceae > Proteiniphilum. The sequence continues at coordinate 3,171 of JBAYRG010000377.1, read as the reverse complement.
TATGAAAGCTATAACTATAAAAATATTACAATCTTTAGCTACAATCACAATATTGATGGCCATTTTATTGTCGGCTTGCAACCCGATGGAACAAGGGCATGATCAAGAATGGGAAGCGCAAAAGCGACGATGGGAGGCGGAGATAGGGGAAAATTTCCCCGACAGGACGACCGACACTGTGGAAATGGAGAAGCGTCTTACCCATTTCCGGAAGAGCGGCAATAAAATGGGCGAGCAAGTCATGCTCCGGATGCTCGGCAACGAAGCCCGTAACAGCTCGCGGTTCCAACCCGCCATAGAGAAACATACGCAGGCGTTGCAGATCGCCTACGAACTCAACGACACCGTGTTCATCACTACCCTGCTCAACGAGTTGGGTACCGATTTCCGTCGCACAGGTATCTACGAGGAAGCCATCAAGTACCACTACCAGTCGCTGCAACTCTCCGAGAATTACATGGGCAGCGACGTGAATACCATCACCCGTAACATTGCTTCTTCGCTCAACGGCATCGGTATCGTCTACAGCGCCATGAACGAACCCGACGAAGCTATCCGGGTTTACGAAAAAGCCCTGGAGATCGAAATCGGAAAGCACAACCTCAAAGGTATGGCGATGAACCACGCCAACATTGGCTCGGCTTATTTCGACAAGGAAGAGTTCGACAAGGCGGAGGAGTACTTCCACAAATCGCTCCAGAACAATATCGATGCCGGCTTATCACTGGGAATCGCCCTATGTAATATCAATATTGGAAAGATACTCGAAACACGGGGTGAACAGGACACCGCGCTTGAACAATACCAGCTAGCGTATAACATCCTCTCGGAGATGCCCGACAAATGGCACTGGATAAAATCGGGCCTCCACCTTGGCAAGGCATATATGAAGAAGGGCGACTACCGGAGAGCGCATGCCTATCTCGACGAAGCTCTCCAAACGGCTTTTGAATTAAAATCGTCTGCCTACATTCAGGAGGCGTATGAGTTGCTTTCCCGCTACAACTACCATAACGGCAATTATAGGCAATCGGCCGACGAGCTGAGGCTGAGTCAGGTTTATGCCGACAGCGTGCGGTACAACCTCGAAGCCAATCGCCTGTTGGAGTCGAGGATCAAATACGAGACTGAGAAATTCACCCGGCAAATTGAGGAACTCGACCGGCAGAACCAGGAACAGGTTTTAAGAAGGAGAAATGCCACCCTGATGATGGTTCCCCTGTTAGTGGTGCTTACAGGCTTGCTACTGCTTATCCTCTACAAGCGGAAGCTGGAACGGCAACAGGCGGTAGAGCTCAAAAATCTGGAAAGGATGCGTTCCAACTTCTTCACCAACCTCACCCATGAGTTGAGGACTCCTATTACCGTGATCAACGGGCTGAACGGACACCTCATGTCTAAGGTGAACGACGCCTGCTGTACCGATGCCAAAGACTTACAGGCAATGCAGCGACAAGGACATCATCTGATGCATCTGGTCAACCAGTTGCTCGAATTCTCCCGTTCCGAATCGGGCATCGTCAAGCCTAAATGGCGATACGGCAACATGGTGGAGTACATCAACGTAATAACCGAGTCATACACACAGTATGCCCGCAACAAAGGCATAGAGATGTTTGTCTATAGCGAGGAGTCGGAACTCCCCATGAACTTCGTACCCTCTTCCATGAAGAAGGTGATGGACAACCTGCTCTCCAATGCCATCAAGAATTGCACCGAAGGAAACCGCATCATTGTGCATATCCAACACAACATGACAACCCAAAAGTGCCTTATAAAGGTCAAGGATAGCGGCAAGGGTATCACATCGGAAGACCTGCCCAACATTTTCGATCTCTACTATTCGGCCGACTCCCGCCACGGGCAGACGGGCAGTGGCATAGGCCTGGCCCTTACCAAACAGCTTGTCAGCGAGATGGGCGGCACCATCAACGTTACCAGCACTCCCGGTGAGGGTGCTGAGTTTACCGTCACCCTACCCATATCGGATACACCCATCCCTCCGGAAGAACGTGAAGAACTCCACTATGACCCGACGGAGATGAACGGAGCCCCGCAAAGTGATGATAAAAACAATGACGGCAATTTCACGCCACAATCCGCCAATGGAAAGAAAACGATCCTCGTTATCGAGGACAACAAGGATGTGATACACTATATAGCCACCATCCTCTCCGATCAATACACGGTGATCCATGCCTCCAACGGGAACGAAGGCCTACTGATGGCAAAACAGCATATCCCCGACCTGATCATTACCGACGTGATGATGCCCGAAAAGGACGGATATGCATTCACCGTCGATCTGCGCAATTCTCTTGCCATATCGCACATTCCGGTCATTATGATTACCGCCAAAAGCACCACTGAGGACAAACTCCAGGGGCTAAAATCGGGTGCCGACGCCTACCTATCCAAACCATTCGATGAACGGGAGTTAAAGGTACGCATCCAGCAATTACTCAAGAGCCGGGCAATGTTGATGGAGAACTATACGGCCGCATTTCTGCAGGAGAGCAAAAATACCGTCGTCGACACCGACCACAATATGACCTTCATCACCAAGTTGTCAATAGAGGTCAACAACCACCTCGACGATCAGCAGTACTTCCCCGACGGACTCGCCAGCGACATGTGCCTGAGCGAGTCGCAGCTCAACCGGAAACTAAAAGCCATGACGGGACATACCATCACCTCGTTCGTCATGCGTGCCCGTCTCAACAAGGCAAAGCAGTTGCTCTCCAAGCGCAATATGAACATCACCGAGGTTGCCCTCACCTGCGGCTTTAGCGATCTGAGTTATTTCTCCCGCTCGTTCAAGAAAGTCTTCGGATACACACCCTCTGAATTCATGAAAATTCCCGAAAAGCAAGAGGAATAGAAGAGAAAAAACAGACCTTCAGTGGCACCAAAAACACCCAATTCTCACTTGAGACTCATTTTTTTGAATTTATTAAAATTTGACAACAACATTCACTATTATTCAGTAAGTTAGTTAACCAAAATGCGTATATAGTACAAACTTGAAAAGCACAATGCGGATATAGTACAACCTTTTGCTAAAATATTGAAAGCTATCCCAGCCTGACATTGCTACTTTTGCTCGAAACAGAAGGAAAAATATATGGACCCCGGAATATTGCAATCGATACAATCAAGGCGCGATACCCT
>JBAYRG010000376.1:0-3200 GCA_041676805.1 Proteiniphilum sp. | reverse complement strand
TCCGGCATTATTGCCTCCCTGCAGTTCAATACGTTGCGACAACCATCCCTGCGTATATTCCACATACACTTTCCTGAGTTTGCCCAGCTCACCACTGGCAATACGTGCTTTTGCCTCTTTCACAGCGGGATATCCCGAATAGACATGGGTGAGTGCCAGTACCAAACCGGTCTCCTCCACCTTTTGTTGGAGTTCCTTGGCTTCTTCAAGGGAAAAGGTGATCGGCTTGTCAAGTACAACGTGGATACCTCTCTCCAGTGCCATCATAGCCGGTTCAAAATGCCATTTGTTGGGAGTCACGATGGTGACGAAGTCCATCCGTTCTTCTTCCGGCAATGCCATCTCACGTTCAAACATTTCATGGTAGTTGTCATAAATCCGGTGATCCGGCAGAAAATACTCCCTGCCGGAACTCTTCGATATTTCCGGATCCACACTGAAACAACCGCAGACCAGCTCCACCAGGTTGTCCATGAACGCCGCACGACGGTGTATTGCTCCGATAAAGGCATCACTCCCACCGCCGACCATGCCCATTTTGAGTTTTCTTTTTTGCATAATATCTGACTTATATCTGTTATTTGTTTAAATTGTCTCTTTTTTCAGGTTCTCCCGGAAAAGAAAAACGAACCCTGTAAGGAAAACCAAAGCCATAATAAAGGGAACCATCCATATCAATTCCCACCGGTAGAGTTCCTCCACAGTATAATGGTGTACTATATTTCCCGCGATGAGTGTCCCCATGTATTTCCCGACACCATACGTGGCAAAGGCGATCAATCCCTGGGCCGAATTTCGTAACGACAGGGGTGCTTTTTCGTCCACAAACAGTTGTCCCGCCACGAAAAAGAATGTAAAACAAAATCCGTGGAGTGGCAGCACGGCATAAATGAAGCCGGTTTCTCCTGTCCGTGCTCCCAGTGCGAAAAGTCCATACATCAGCACCCATGCCACAATAGCCGCAACGATACTCCCCTTGTATCTTAATTTCAGGAAAAAGAAGGGAAACGAAAACAAAAAGATCACTTCCGCAATCTGCCCCATACTCATGGCGGCAGCTGCATTCTTGATTCCCACATCGGTAATGAAAAGATTGGTGAACGAATCATAGAATGCCAATGGAATACAAATTAACGCTGAAAAGACAAGCAAAACAAGGAATGAACGATCTTTTGTCAGTTTAAACGCATCGAAACCAAGTATCCGGCCTATTGTCACTTTTCCTTCCGTTTTCACCGGAGCGCTATAGGGTAAGACAAGGGCATATAAACCTGCCAACAGCGAAACTCCCGCACCAATAAGGAATGGCGTTGAATAAGCCTCAATTCCTAATGCGCTGATCAACAGTCCCGACCCGATCCATCCGAAGGAACCGAACAACCGGATTCTTGAAAACTCCTTCGCCGGGTTCTCCAGATTTGCCAATGAGATTGAATTGGTCAACGACATGGTAGGCATAAAGCAAATACTATAAAACAACAAAACCGGAAAAAACAGGGAAAACGAGTCGATCCGGGTTAACCAGAACAGCAGCAATGCTCCCCCAATATTCAGGAACGCCAAGACCCTGTTGGCCGAAAAAAAGCGGTCGGCAATCATACCTACTATAACCGGCGAGATAATGGCTGCTATCGCTGCCGTACTATAGGCCAATCCTATCTGGATGCCGGTAAACTCCAACGTCTTCCCTAAATATGTCCCCATTGTAACATACCACGATCCCTGGATAAAGAATTGGAAAAACATCATGGCTGATAACTTCGGTTTAATCGTACTTTTTTGCATAGATATTAATTTTATTGATACAATTTAGTTAATTCCATTTATCGTTTTGATCTTCCCTTACGTTGAAAAACAAATTTATCCGTATGCATTGTAGTTCTACATAAAATTATTCATGTGTAAAAGAGAGCGCATCTTTATTGAACTTTTTCGTTAAATGGGAACAGAGCAAATGAATTTGCTTTGCCAAATATAGAAAAAACCCAATATAATTGAACATGTTTTTACAAATGTACATAAAAGTTTCAACATATACACAGACCAATAAAAATTTGGGGAAATTTATAGAAGAAAGATGCAAAAATATTATGAAACAAAACAAATTGTGATGATAAAGAAATAACTCTTGAAAAAAAATTTGCCTAAAAACATACACTCCTAAATTCGTATCGTTGATATTTCGTCAAGCATTTTTCAGAACGTTTAAATAATTGTAAAAATACAATCATTTAAAGAAAAAACATACTACACCTCTTGCCCAGTTGTAAAAATACTACTATTTTTGAACTGTCACTTAAAAATAACAGTTCCATGAAAATATGGAAAGTGAAAGAAATTATCAGGCATATCGAATCTGATGGTTGGTTTCAAATCAGGCAAAGAGGAAGCCATCGACAGTTTCGGCATTTCACGAAAAAAGGAACCGTAACAGTTCCGGGAAATTTAAGTGATGATTTACCGCCCAATACGGCAAAAAGCATTTTACGGCAAGCTGGTCTTTGAACTGAACTGCTTTAAACTAAAAGATAAAAAGATGGAAAAAATAATTGTACATGTTGAATTGACTGATAATAACTATTCTTCTTATATAGATATCCTTCCAGGTTGTGTTTCTACGGGAAAGACTTTCGATGAATTACAGCAAAATATGAAAGAGGCTGTGGATTTTCATCTCGAGACCAGTAGGGAATTTGGTGATGATATTCCTGCTGAGTTTGATAACGATTTCGAACTTGTTTATAAATTCGATGCCGATAGTATTCTCCAACACTACAAGGGTATTTTCACCAACTCTGCATTGGAGAAACTGACAGGCATTAATCAACGTCAGCTACAACGTTATGCATCCGGGGAGACAAAGCCACGTGCCGAACAAGCAAGAAAGATATCAGAAGCATTTTATAAGTTAGGTAAAGAATTACAGATTGTGAAGCTTTAGTTAGCTTATGAGAGCCCACTACACCGTTTCCCAATGGTATTCCCTATTTTAATTTTTCAAAAGGTTTTAGTAAACATTAAAAAATAAGTTGGACATTTCTCAAGCAGCAAGGATCGATAGTTTCACAGACAAGCAATGCCCTTGAGAGGGCCTTGAAACGCCTATCCTTTTAAGCCTGAAAACGCCCTGTGAATTTAATATAAATAATTGATTATTGACTATATATAATAATAAATCTGGAGAAGATTTTGTAACTTTA
>JBAYRG010000375.1:0-3205 GCA_041676805.1 Proteiniphilum sp. | reverse complement strand
TGAATTCCTTACCCAGTCCGACTGCGAAGTGATTTTAGCATTGTATCGGGATAAGAGGACCGGCTTCCTGGATGACCTGAACGGTATCTTTGCCTTTGCTTTGTACGATATTGAAAAAGATGTCTTTCTCATCGGACGGGATCATATCGGTATCATCCCACTCTATCAGGGATGGGATCGGGATGGGGCCTACTATGTGGCGTCGGAACTGAAAGCATTGGAAGGGTATTGCAACACCATTGAGGAGTTTCCTCCGGGGCATTACTATTACAGTGGGGATGACCAGCCTCGACAATGGTATTCCCGTGATTGGACAGAGTATGACAACGTGAAAGAAAACCTGTCGGACGCGCAACTGCTTAAGCAAGCGCTGGAAGATGCCGTACAACGCCAGATGATGAGCGACGTGCCTTATGGGGTATTACTTTCGGGCGGACTGGACTCTTCCATCATCTCCGCCATCGCCAAGAAATTCGCCGCCAAACGGGTGGAGACTGACAACAAAGAAGACGCCTGGTGGCCCCAATTACACTCCTTCGCCATCGGGCTGGAAGGATCGCCCGATCTGGAAGCCGCCAGAAAGGTGGCAAGCCATATCGGATCGGTGCACCACGAGATACATTACACCATTCAGGAAGGAATCGACGCCATCCGGGATGTGATCTACCATATCGAGACGTATGATGTGACAACAGTCCGTGCAAGTACGCCGATGTATCTTATCGCCCGTTTTATCAAGTCGATGGGAGTGAAGATGGTGCTTTCCGGCGAAGGCGCCGACGAGATCTTCGGGGGATACCTCTACTTCCACAAAGCTCCCAATGCTGAAGAGTTCCACAAGGAGACCGTCCGGAAAATGGAAAAACTACATCAGTACGACTGCCTGCGGGCCAATAAATCGCTGGCATCATGGGGAGTAGAGGGACGTGTACCTTTTCTCGACAAAGAATTCATAGATATAGCGATGCGACTTAACCCGAAAGACAAGATGGCCGGTAATGGAAAGATTGAGAAACATATCCTCCGTCGGGCTTTTGCAGAGTATCTGCCTGAAGAGGTGGTCTGGCGTCAGAAAGAGCAGTTTTCCGATGGTGTTGGATATGCCTGGATCGATACTTTAAAAGATATAGCGGCGCAGGAGGTGACGGACGAACAGATGGCCAACGTCCATCATCGTTTCCCCATCAATCCGCCATTGACAAAAGAAGAATACATGTACCGCTGCATCTATTCCGACCTGTTCCCTTCGGACAGTGCCGCCCGGTGCGTGCCATCCGTCCCGTCGGTCGCCTGCAGCACACCGGTCGCCCTGGAATGGGATGAGTTATTCAAAAAGAATGCCGACCCCTCAGGAAGAGCGGTCGGCCAGGTACATGAACACGGATATCAGTAGGCGTGTGCGGGTTAAACATATTCGTCGCCGTAGCGGAATTTCACATCCGTCACGAAATGTTTGATCCGCTGTTCCTCGCTCTTTTTACAGATCATTAGCACGTTGTCCGACTCAGCCACAATATAACCGTCGAGTCCTTGTAAGACGACCAGTTTATTTTCACTCATGGCCACCACGTTATCGTTACTCTCCACAAATAGGGTTTTGCAGTGCAGACTGGCATTCTCTTCCCCATCCTTGTCTGAAATCTCATGCAGGGCACCCCAGGTTCCCAGGTCACTCCAGCCAAAGTTGGAGATATTCACATACACATTGTCGGCTTTCTCCAGGATGCCGTAGTCGATCGATATATTGGGACAAAACGGAAAAGTGGCGTCGACAAATTTTTTCTCCCCGGGCGTATTGAACAGATCTTTTCCTTCGTTAAACTTCTGGTTGATATCTGGAAGATACCTTTTGAAAGCGTCCAGAATAGTATTTACGTTCCACAGGAAGATTCCCGAATTCCATACAAACTCACCACTATCGACGAATTTCTTGGCCAACTCAAAGTTGGGTTTTTCAGTAAACGCCTTCACTTTGTGGATCCCCTCTTTCTCCTCTTCGCTCACCTGAATATATCCATATCCTGTCTCGGGGCGACTGGGTTTAATTCCGAGTGTGAGCAAGACCGGATTACTACCCACAAAGTCCAGTCCCTTTTGGATATCCGCTACGAACTCGTCCACATTCACGATCAGATGGTCCGAAGGGGCGACGACTATATTCGCGTCGGGGTCGATCGCATTTATCCTAAAAGAAGCGTAAGCGATAGCAGGAGCGGTATTCCGTCTGATCGGCTCCAGCAGGAGTTGGTCATCTTTCAGTTCAGGCAACTGCTTCTTCGTCATTTCGGCGTACGCATCGTTCGTCACAATGTATATGTTCTCCGCTGGAACAATCTGTTTAAACCGGTCGAAAGTACTTTGCAGCAACGACCGTCCCGTTCCGAAGAAATCAAGAAATTGTTTGGGTTTTCCCTCCTTGCTGAAGGGCCAGAAGCGGCTTCCTACTCCACCGCTCATGATTACACAATAATTATGATTGTTTCTCATTCCTAAGATTATATATGTTTTTTAAAATAAAATTCACGCGGGTTTATATCTATTACTTTAGGAGTACAATATATTTAGTCATTTTCAAATCTCATTACGTTATCTCAAATCTTATTTAACGACACAAGTCTCGCTACAGCAAAGTTCAACCGACGACAAATCGAAACCAAAAACAAACCTGTTCAACTTTACTCATTTAGCTTAATGAAAACGTCCCTTATTAGTTAAATAACGCCCTTCAACAACAATTTGTTTATGATCTTCTTTAATTTGACCTTAAAGTTACAAAACAATTCTGAAATAGCATCGGGAAGCAGTCGGAAACAGCAGTATAAAACGACAAACTTTTACGATTGACTAAGTGAAGCGACGGAAACCATCGGAAGCAGAAGTGGATAAAGCAGCAGGAAACAGCAAGAAGCACCCGGAAGCAGCAAGAAGCACCCGGAGAAACAGGAGAGATTACAATCCCTACTCTACTTCCGGGGGAAAATAGAAGAAAAATAGAGAGAAACCACACAAAATCTATAAAAAAGAAGAGCTATATATTTCAAAATACCAAAAATATATGTACTTTTGCATTCACTTTTTGGAAATGCCCAGATGGCGGAATTGGTAGACGCGCTGGTCTCAAACACCAGTGGATTCACTTCCATGCCGGTTCGATCCCGGCTCTGGGTACAGTTTCAACTTTGTAATCACCCTGTAATCAATAGGT
>JBAYRG010000374.1:0-3214 GCA_041676805.1 Proteiniphilum sp. | reverse complement strand
TGTGACGGGTTTGCTCATAATCGGATCCGATATTGCCCAATCCCGCAATCAAATATTTCATCGTCTCTCTCCTTTATCCTTCAGCCTTTGCCGCTGCTCCTCTTGCGGCGCGTGTCAACTGCACACGGCAAACAACGCCATTTTTCGCATTGAGAATTTCAATATCTTCAAAATTCAACTGGCCAACCTGAATAGATTTGCCCAATTCCAGTTTTTCTACGTTTACCACCAACTCTTCGGGTAATTTAGAGGGCAACGCTTTCACTTTCAACTTACGTGAGTCGAGCGACAACTTACCCCCGGCTCTCACACCGGCAGCCAAACCAGTCAGACGAACAGGAATTTCAATCACCACAGGTGCATTTTCAACCACATGCAAGAAGTCAATATGAAGAATTGTATCCTTTACCGGATGAAACTGTAACTCTTTTACAATAGCCATTAATTTCTTTGCGCCAAGGTCGAGATTTACCAGGAATACCTCCGGCGTATAAATCAATTTACGCACATCGCCCTGTTTCACTACAAAGTTCACGTTGGCTTCGCCATGGCCGCCGTATACAACGCACGGAATCAAGCCTTCACTGCGATATGCCTTGGCTGCTTTTTTACCGAAACCGTCTCTGATTTCGCCTTTTAATTCAAATGTTTTCATTTTTTACAATTTGTTTGTGTTACTCAAAATAAAGCGCTTTCTTTATTTCCCATCACACGGGAGCCCTCAAAAAAGCGGCGCAAAGATAATGATTTTCTTTCTATTAAACAACAATTGCTGACTCAACATCGTTACTTTTCGTTCAACAGTGTGTTTAATCACAAAAAAATAGCTACTTTTGCAGCGCTAACTTTAACTTACTAAAGTTAGACATTTTAAATTAGTTGCCACTATGGCAAAGTACATGTGAGCTTCTCTTCTGCTCATTTAGCTTAACGAAAACGTTCATTGCATAATGATTAACAGAAATTTAATTCGTATTAGGGTAGTACAATTGGTTTATGCTTGGTATCAGAATACGAATAAAGATTTGCGTATCGCCGAAAAAGAGCTTTTATTCGGCCTGCAGAAATCATACGATCTTTACTATTTTCTACTTCTTCTGATGGTAGAACTCACCAATTCGTATCAAAACAGGGTAGAAACAAAACGGAATAAATTTTTACCGACGCAGGAAGATCTATATCCCAACACCCATCTTATTGACAATAAGTTCATCCTGCAGTTGCGTGAGAACAGGCAATTCCAAAAACAGCTTGCGGAGCGTCCCATGTCCTGGGAACCGAACGAGATGTTCATCAAAAATCTGTTAGATACTATTTTGTCTTCAGATACTTACCGGGAGTATGCAGCAATCTCCTCCCCCACCTACGAGGAGGATCAGGAGTTCTGGCGGAAAACATTCAAACAGTTTATCTATCTGAACGAAGAGCTGGATGATATTCTGGAAGATGAATGTATTTATTGGAATGACGATGTAGAGATTGTGCAGACTTTCGTAATGAAGACCATCAAGCGGTTCTCTGCTACGACTGGTGATAATCAGCCTCTACTGCCGATGTTCAAGGATAAGGAGGATAAGGAATATGCACTAAAGTTATTGCATCATTCCATATTAGACGAAAAAGAATACCACACCCTTATCGAGAAACATACCAAAAAGTGGGATTTCGACCGTATCGCATTCATGGATCTTATCATCATGCAGGTAGCACTCTCCGAGATATTTACATTTGAGTCTATTCCGACCAATGTTTCGTTAAATGAATATATCGAGATCGCCAAATCGTACAGTACTCCCAAAAGCGGCATCTTTATCAACGGAATTTTGGATGCGATTATACAGGAAATAAAAAAAGAAAAACGTATCTTTAAAAATTAATTATAAATATCTAAACAATAATTCTTATGAATATTCTATTACAAGCAGCACCCGGCGGTGCAGGAGGCATGGGTGGCACCCTGTTTATGATGGTGGCCATTTTTGCCGTATTTTATTTTTTCATGATACGTCCGCAGCAGAAAAAACAGAAAGAGCTGCAGAAGAGCCGTGAAACTATGAAAGCGGGGGATAAGGTTGTCACTTCAGGTGGTATCCACGGAAGGATCAGAGAGGTGGGCGACACATGGTTTTTAGTGGAGGTGGCAGATGGCGTAAAATTAAAATTTGAAAAAGGTTCAGTATACGCCTCATCGGCCGACGTTGCACAACAGACCAAGTAAACCGCATTCGCGATGGAAGTAAAAGCTATCATCAAGAAATGGCAACCTGGGATTAAAGCCTTCTTTTCCACCTTCCCGTGGAAAAACGTACTGGCTTTCCTATTTTTTCTGGCGCTGGCTTTTATTTTCTGGTTGATGCTCTTCTTTCAGAAAGAGAATGTAGATGGTACCTACAGGATTCCGTTGAAATACACGAATATCCCCGACGATGTAGTGTTCGATAATCCCCTTCCCCCCTTTTTAGAAGTGAGTGTCGCCGACAATGGAGCGCAAATTTTTCGTCTCGACATGAGAAAAAGAGATTCGCTCGAGATCAATGTTACCGAGATAACCGAAGGTGGTAATAAGGTGCTTCAAGGTAGCCAGTACGAGCAGCTTATCCGCACCCAACTATTCCCCAGCACTAACATAAGAGGCTATTATCCTATGAGTATCTCACTGGCGAGCTCCAAACTGCAGAGTAAAGAGTTACCGGTGGTCTTCGATGGAGAGATTACCACAAGCAGGGCCAATTTAGTGGCAGACAGCGCAACCTTTATTCCGGAGGTGGTGATGGCATACGCTTCCCAGCAATCACTCGATAAACTGAAGGGGGCTATTACCGAATATACGGTATTCAAAAATCTGAAAGCTACGTCTCAGTTACCCATCAGGATAAATAATATAGAAGGGGTGAAATTTATACCTTCACAGGTAGATATATATATTCCTGTGCAAGAGTATACCGAACGTACATTTGAGGTACCCATTACCGCCACACACATGCCGGCAAAACTCGACGTGAAATTTTTCCCATCGCGTGCCAACGTTACTTTCTCTGTCACACTTGAAGAGTACAAGAAGATTGTGCCGGAAGACTTCTCTATCAAGCTTGATTACAGGAAGTTTCACTCTAACGAGGATGGACGTGTGGAAGTTGAACTTACGGAGAGACCCGCTTCCATTATCAACCCGCGGATCTCTCCCATTTCAGTAGAATTCCTATTTGAAAGTAAG
>JBAYRG010000373.1:0-3216 GCA_041676805.1 Proteiniphilum sp. | reverse complement strand
GGGTACATTGAATCTGAAGTCGATATTGGATCTTATTTTCACCGAAAAACTCTCATCACCATAATCCAACTCTATTTTATTGGAATCTATAAAGATGGCATCCAGTTGCCCCTGATGAATAATAAGCGTGTCGGCAAGCGATGAATTTTTGTCCTTTACGGCAATTCTGGCCGTACGGTTATCATATGTTTCGTTCTCATCAATGGAAAAAGCAAGTAGATCCGTCCGCATTGCCCTGGTTTGAGTCCTCTTGACCCATGCGACCTCCTTGGGTATGACGATCTCGTACTCGGTATTGGAACGCAATTCCACTTCAACCGAAGCAGCGTCATTGGATATATTGATTTCCTTGGTATTTAAGATAAGCACATTTCTCTTCGTCTGGAAAACCGATACTGTATCCTTCAGCTCACCGCTTTTGAATATGATTAACCCTTTTCTTGCTCCATCAACAGTTCCCTCCCTGATAGTAAATATCTCACTCTTGTCTTGCAATCCCTTTGTTTTTGATGTAGTTCCCTTTATGATCCATGAGGCGTATTCCTGAGGGATCTCCACCAAATAATTGATATTTGTTTTAAGGTCTACCTGAATGGTCGATTCTTCAGGACCGACTTCGAACTTGCTTTTAGAAAAGATGATAGCATCTCTTTTCTTCTGGGTAATCGTAATGATTTTCACGGTCTTTCCCGCCACAATCTTCATATTTGTGCTCCTGTCGTCATAAGAATCATTGCCCTGGGTGATTGTAAAAACAACGTTCGTCGTCCCTTTTTCACCGCTCATCGGCTCCACTTTACACCATGCCGGAGCACTTTTCGTGTCGGAAAAACTGATTGTCCACGGAACATCGGATGTGATTGTAAAAGTGGAGGGTTTTGCCGCTACATCTGGAAAGACCATGTCGGAAACGGAAATATCCACAACAGGGTCGGGCGGCGTGGGTTCCACTCCTTCGTCCTTACTGCAGGATAAGAGCAGCAGGACAGATAAGAACAAAATATGATGAATTATCGTCTTCATACGATTAAAGTTTTTATTTTCAATTTCTTTTGTTTACATGTTTTTAGATTTGCACAAAATTAAAAATAATTCGGATACCTATCAAGAAGTAGGAATAATATAAATGATTCATATGCGAATTGATCTGTTTATCCGGTATAAAAAAAATTATCCTGCCATTTTTTTATTCGGAGGTACCAATAACAGTTGAATAGGTGTCTAACCTACTCCGGGAAATTTATTCAACAATGATTATGTAAAATCATTTAGTAGTCGTTATATTTGCAAAATATAAAACGGTCAACATCACATCTCCCGCACTCATAGCAATGGATAAAACGCCTATAACAGTAAAGCATGTAAGGGAAACTTATTGATGTGCCAATCCCGATAACTTGTCCCGATTTATCGGGAAATCGGGATGAGTAAAGTATACACTATGTGGAAAAAAGAAGAAATTTCGATATTACTGGTGGTGGCGGTAACCTCTTTTATGGGTACCTTTCTGGTGTCAGCGGTGAATATTGCCCTGCCTACCATTGAAAGGGATTTATCACTCAACGCCATCGAACTGAGTTGGGTTATCACCGCTTTTATCCTGGCGATGGCACTTTTCATGCTGCCGTCGGGAAGTTGGGGCGACCGGACTGACAACCGGCGATTATTCAAATTGGGATTGATACTGTTCACCCTCTCCTCAGCCATCTGTTATGTGGCTCCCGACGGATACTGGTTGGTTGCCGCCCGCTTCCTGCAAGGTATCGGTGCTGCTTTTACCGGTACCACAGGACAGGCCATCCTGGTGTCATCGTTCCCGGCTGAACGCCGGGGACAGGTACTCGGTATCTCCGTGGCTTCGGTATATACGGGTCTGGCATTGGGACCGCTGATTGGAGGGTTTGTCACCCTCCATATAGGCTGGCGTTCCCTCTTCCTGATTGCCGTCAGCTTTGGCCTGCTCACCATCCTTATCTCTTATCTCTTCCTGAAGAGTGAAAAAAACAGACCTACCTCCGCAAAAGGAGGGGACAAGATAGGTACTCTCCTTTTTATGACAGGCCTCGCGACATTGGTCTATGGCTCTTCCCAGATTCCTTCCATTGAGGGTTGGGTATTAATGGGTGGAGCGATACTCCTACTACTATTTTTCTGGAGATATGAGAGCCGGACCAAGTCTCCTATGCTCGATACACATCTCTTCTCCCATAACCGTCTTTTCACCTACTCCAGCCTGTCGGCCCTTATCAATTACACCTCTACCTTTGCCATCGTCTTCTTTCTCAGCCTTTACCTGCAAAAGGTACAGGGGCTCTCTCCACGCGATGCAGGGGCGGTGATCGTGGCACAACCGACCATGATGGCGCTCTTTTCCCCTATCGTAGGACGACTGTCCGACAAAATACAACCGCGCTACTTTGCCACCACAGGGATGGCCATGTGTACAACCGGATTGGCTATGCTGGCGTTCCTCGGCTCCTCGACAGCCATCTGGATCATTGTCGCCATTCTTATATGGGTAGGACTCGGCTTTGCCCTCTTCTCCTCCCCCAATATGAACACCATTATGAGTTCGGTAGAGCGGCGGCAATATGGACAAGCCTCCGGGCTTGCTTCCTCCATGCGGGTATTCGGACAGATTATCAGCATGAGTATCGTCACCCTGATCTTCTCACTGCTGTTCGGCAGCCGTTCCATAGAGGAAGTGCCCAATCCTGTTTTCCTCCAAGCCATGCGATGGGGATTTATTATTTTTTCGCTTATCGGTGTGCCGGGAGTCTACTTCTCGTTCAACCGGGGCAACCTGAAAAGGAAGGAATAAACCGGGGCACAAAATATCGTCAGACGAACGATTTAGTTGCAATCATACAACTTAGGAAGCGTAAACAAGCATATCACAACTCTTCCGATAAGATTTTTTGTAACAGATAGGTGGCATTGAGATTTCTGGAAACTCCGCGTTGTATCTTATAGCTATAGTGCTCTCCTTCGGAAAGAGATATCTCAAAGCAATAGTTTTGAAACAAGCCGGGCGACTCATTCTCTAATTTGGCCAGCTCCAGATCGTGGGTAGCAATAACCCCTGTTACCGGTAATTCTGACATTTTTTTCAGGAACAATACCGATCCGTCGAGTTTATCTTTCGAATTGGTGCCTTTTAGCAACTCATCCAAAATGATTAAAGTATGACGGTGGGTGCGGCAATATCTGATCAAT
>JBAYRG010000372.1:0-3235 GCA_041676805.1 Proteiniphilum sp. | reverse complement strand
GAATTGCACAAAAAATGGAAGCATATATTATTTTACAACCGATTCACCGGAAAAATTCGGACAACAAGCATCCATTTTTCTGAATGAACAGGTTGAAGCATTACAAACCAATCTCGAATAAAAGTTATGAACTGGTTTGATCTAACCGTAGGCATACTGCTGCTTATTGCCTTTATCAACGGATACCGTAAAGGATTAATCATGCAGCTTGTGGGACTGGCAACTATTATACTGGCAGCCATCTTCGGAGGAAGAATCGCTCTGACTATTCTACCTGAAATAAACAGAGTGACCAATCTCTCGCCCGAAATGGCAAGGGTGCTGGCTTTCATTCTGGTTTTCGTAGCTATCGCCATTGTTCTTTCACTGATCGGACGACTTATTCAACGATTTATCGATATCGTTTTACTTAGCTTTGTCAACCGTGTGCTGGGAGCCGTCATTGCTGCCGGCACCATGATGGTTTTCCTGAGTATCATTCTCAATCTGATATTGATGCTCGACCCTAATGAGAATGTTATCAGTAAGAAGATAAAAGAAGATTCATTCTTTTTCAAACGGGTGGAAGCCGTAGTGCCTGCCATCGTTCCTTATTTGCAACCTCAGCTATGGGACGAGATCATACCTGAAAAATATCGCGAAGAAATAGAAAAGAAGAGTGGCCCCGCCATCGATTCAACATACCAACAGCGACATTTTAATGTGATGATTGATTGAAATTGAATAAGATTAAATTTTGTCTTCCACCCTTCACCCTAAATATCTTGGATCTTGATTCTTGAATCTTGGCTCTAATTTAATTTTTAATTTAAGAAATGAGGCTATTACGAATACATAAAGAAGGAAAATCAGCAGTGATTAAAGTTGGCGTTGTACTGGTGGCAGTCAACGTAATATTCTCTATCCTGTTACTCTCCTACCCGACTCTCATCACTATCCTGATACTGTCATCTCTCATATTGTATGGCATGACGCTCAACTTCTATCGACACCCGGATCGAGCCTATAAAGGCGACCTGCATGGATTGGTAAATGCTCCCACAGACGGCGAGGTGGTAGTGATAGAAAAAGTATTCGAAAAAGAGTTTTTCCAAGATGAACGCATTCAGATCTCCATCTTCATGTCATTCTTTAATGCCCATGCCAACTGGATACCGGTCACAGGGAAGATCATCCATTTCTCCCATATAGAGGGGAACTTTCATGCGGCATACCTGCCTAAGTCGAGCCATGAGAACGAGCATACAAATATTTTGATTGAAACACCCGATCATGGAACAATACTAACCAAACAGATCGCCGGTGCGGTAGCGAGAAGGGTGGTCACTTACGTGAAAGAGGGAGAAGAGGTGCATATAGGAGCCCCGCTCGGATTCATTAAACTGGGCTCCAGAATGGATATCTTTCTACCGGTGGATAGTGAAATACTGGTCGAGCTAGGAGAAGAAGTACATGCCAATGTCACCTTTCTGGCAAGACTTGCCAAACAGTCAACATAACCGGTTATGCGAAAACAAATACCCAACATTCTCACATTATCGAATCTCTTCTCCGGATCTGTAGCCATCGTCATGGCTTTTCAGGCTGACTTTATAGGAGTAGTGATATGGGTTGTGATAGCGGCCTTATTCGATTTTCTGGATGGAATGGCGGCACGGCTGCTAAAAGCTTACTCTCCTTTAGGAAAAGAACTGGATTCCTTGGCTGATGTGGTCAGCTTCGGGATTGCTCCCGCATCAGCGGTGTTTATACTAATACGGGATTGGTCACTTATTCCCGGTTATCTGGAATTTCTACAGCCATGGCTTCCCTATATGGCATTTCTTATTCCCGTTTTCTCAGCCTACCGGTTGGCAAAATTCAATATCGATGAACGGCAGACCAGTTCATTCATAGGACTTCCAACGCCTGCCAACGGCCTATTCTGGATCAGTTATAGCTACGGAATACATCAGTTAGTAGCCGAAAATGAGAATCTCTTTTATCTTACCGCCGGATTGATCATACTGATGTCACTACTGATGATCTCAGAAATACCCATGTTCTCTTTAAAAATCAGGAAAATAACATTTAAAGGGAATGAGAAACAAATCCTTTTAGCCGTATTGATGATATTGATGGTGGCACTACAGGGGATTAGCGGTATTTCCTGGGGTATCGCGGCCTATATCCTCCTCTCTTTTTTAAGCTATAGGAGAAAACGGTGAACCGTTAAATAATACAAAGAGATTGATTGCCATTGCGTGAATCATTGTATCTTTATTCCTGAATCAATTTATCACACTATATATGGGATTCTTTATTAAATTTCTTCTCGGTTTCATGGTTGTCTATTTCCTGCTGAGGTCAGCCACTGCTTTTCTAATGGGAAAACGTGGAAGACAAAATTCAAACTTCCGGCGGCAACAACAGCAACGGCCGCAACAACCCAAACAACCGGAGAATCAACAAGACCGGATCATTGAATATCAGAAAAAGAAATTTGAGTCAAGCGAAATAGAAGATGCTGATTTTGTGGAAGTAAAGGACAACAGTAAAAGTTAAAATAAAATTGCTATTTTTGCATTAAAAAGTGAGTCAATTTATTTTTATATAAGGAAAATCAAATCAATCATATTCAATCATGACAGATATTTTTGACCGGCTGAAAAGTGCCGAAGGTCCGCTTGAGCAATATCGTAAAAAAGCGGAAGGATATTTTATATTTCCTGAATTAGAAGGAGAGATAGGTCCCAGAATGAGGTTTCTCGGCAGAGAAGTCATCACCTGGAGCCTGAACAACTATTTAGGCTTGGCCAACCATCCCGAAGTACGTGAGGCGGATGCGAAAGCAGCGGCCGACTGGGGTATGGCATATCCTATGGGAGCACGCATGATGTCGGGACAAACAAAATACCACAAAGAACTGGAGGAAAAGCTGGCAGCCTTCGAAAAAAAGGAAGCCGCCTATCTACTGAATTACGGCTATCAGGGAATGGTTTCTATCATCGACTCACTGGTCTCAAGGAATGACGTCATTGTCTACGATTCCGAATCCCATGCCTGCATCATGGACGGTATTTTTCTCCACAAGGCCAAGGGTGGGAAAAGCTTTGTATACCCCCACAACGATATGGAGAGATGCGACAAGATGCTTGGTTTCGCTACAAAAAAAGCAGAGGAGACAGGTGGTGGCATCCTGGTGATCACCGAAGGTGTATTTGGCATGTCGGGCGATTTGGGGAATCTTCCGGGG
>JBAYRG010000371.1:0-3238 GCA_041676805.1 Proteiniphilum sp. | reverse complement strand
GTTTAGAGTACTCGTCTGGGGGGCGAGTGGTCGCTGGTTCGAATCCAGTCACCCCGACATTGAAAATCAAAGACTTACAGATTAATCCTGTAAGTCTTTTTATTTAGTGGAACACGTTTGGGAATTAAAGAAAATTCTTGATTTTCTGTAGTTCCTGATCACTTCGATCAGTTCCTTTCATCCTTTGTCAATTTCATCTCCTTATCTGCTTTTAATTACCTACAAACATACTGTCAAAATTCATAGTACACAACTATACAGATACTTTCTTAAGAAAAATTCATCGGACAGAAATAAAGAATTCAGCTCTTCACATTTACCATCTTCCTGTAATATCCTGAAAAGTGACTCTACATTCATCAACTTACCAGTATTAGGAATTCCCCTTCACAAGAAATATTTAAACCATTTGGTTCACTTCGTTGTTTTAAAAGTCAAAATCAATATTAGAGATGTGCTATGGAAACAACTAAATCAAAATCACTCCGGGAACTCACAGTGAACGGAAAAAGTTACAATTACAGCTCCCTTAAGGGTCTCCCTTACGGTCAGGTGGAACACCTCCCATTCAGTATTCGTATCCTACTGGAAAATGTGTTACGCAATTACGACGGATTCAGCATCACCGATGACCATATCAACACGTTGGTTAACTGGTCACCAGCACCCGTGGACAAAGATATTCCCTTCATGCCGGCACGTATCTTAATGCAAGACTTTACTGGAGTGCCTGCCGTGGTTGACATGGCCTCACTCCGGGCTGAGTATGTGCGGCATGGCAAAGATGGAGAGAAAATCAATCCGGCTATTCCTGTCGACTTGGTGATCGACCACTCGGTACAGGTCGACTATTTCGGCACGGATTATTCATTTGAGAAAAATGTGGAGGTTGAGTATGCACGAAACAGGGAGCGGTACGAGTTACTAAAATGGGCACAGAACGGCCTTCGTAATTTCACGGTGGTTCCCCCCGGTTTGGGCATTTGTCATCAGGTGAATCTAGAATATTTAGCAAAAGGGGTCATAAGCCGTGACGATTGGTTATTTCCGGATACTTTGGTCGGCACCGACTCTCATACTCCTATGGTGAATGGTATTGGCGTGATTGGATGGGGCGTTGGCGGTATCGAAGCGGAAGCAGCCATGCTCGGACAGCCTATCTTCTTCACCTGTCCCGAAGTGATAGGATTGAAATTAACAGGAAAGGTGCCGGAGCAATGTACCGCTACCGACATGGTACTATCAATCACTAAAGTGTTAAGAGACAAAGGCGTTGTTGGTAAATTCGTGGAAGTATTTGGCGAAGGGCTGGACACTTTAACGGTTACCGACAGGGCTACCATTTCTAATATGTCGCCCGAGTTTGGATGCACAGTGACCTACTTCCCCATTGATGAGCTTACTTTGCAATACATGCGCCAAACCAATCGTACCGAAGAGGAGGTAGAGATTGTCGAAACATATTGCAAGGAAAACCTGTTATGGCGTACCGGAAATGAGAATATTCACTATTCCTCTTTGGTGGAATTTGATCTGTCGGCACTTCAACCGACAGTTTCAGGACCTAAACGGCCACAAGACAAGATACTGGTGAGAGATTTAGGCAAGCAGTTCGAACAGTTGCTGGAAAAAGAATATGCCCGTTCATATTTCCCGGTGCACGACAGGCGTGAATCTGCCTGGCTTGCCGATGGCGGCTCCGGAACTGAATTTACCTTCGGCAAGGTTCCGGTAAATTCATCTTCAACCTATAAAGTGGAAAAAGAATCTATCCACTCTGTAAGAATTAAACACAAAAACAGAGAGTTCATACTCAGTGATGGCAGTATCGTGATTGCGGCTATCACAAGCTGCACCAATACATCAAACCCTGCTGTAATGGTAGGCGCCGGATTATTGGCGAGAAATGCGGTAAAAAAGGGATTGGGTACCAAATCGTGGGTTAAAACCTCCCTGGCTCCAGGATCTAAAGTAGTAACGCACTATCTCGAGCGTTCCGGATTGAATGTAGACCTGGAAGCGTTACGCTTTCATACGGTAGGATATGGTTGCACATCCTGTATCGGAAACTCGGGGCCGCTTCCTCCTCATATTGCCGAAGCTGTGGAAAAAGGTGAGCTGATCGTATCCGCGGTATTATCAGGTAACAGGAACTTCGAGGCGCGTGTCCATCCGCAGGTAAAGATGAATTTCCTGATGTCCCCGATGCTTGTCGTTGCTTACGCATTAGTGGGCAGGATAGATGTAAATCTTTTGGAAGATCCTTTGGATTACGATCCGAATGGCAATCCCGTCTACCTCAAGGATATCTGGCCCGGTAGAGATGAAATCGTGGAAACAATCAACTCCTGCATGAAGGTCGAAGATTTCAAACAGGTCTACGACGTGATTTTCGACGGATCGACCGATTGGCAAAATTTGGAAGTCAGTCTGGATCAGAATTTCGAATGGGACAGAAATTCCACCTACATCAAAGAGGCACCCTTCTTCGAAGGACTCACTGAAGAGTTGCATCCGGTAAAGGATATAGAGAATGCCCGTGTGCTATTATTCCTTGGCGATTCAGTGACGACCGATCATATCTCTCCCGCCGGTTCATTCAAGGAAAATAGCGCCGCGGGTAAATATCTGCTGGAACATGGGGTGAGCCGGGGCGATTTCAACTCCTACGGTTCCCGTCGTGGTAATCATGAAGTGATGATGCGGGGAACTTTTGCCAATGTCCGCATCAAAAATAAAATCACCGACAGGGAGGGAGGATATAGCATCTATTTTCCGACAAACGAAGTGAAGACAGTCTATGAGACAGCGATGGCCTATAAAAAAGAGGCTACGCCCCTGATTGTATTGGCCGGCAAGGAATATGGTTCCGGTTCGTCGAGGGATTGGGCTGCCAAAGGCACCTTCCTGCTGGGAGTAAAGGCTGTGATTGCAGAAAGCTTTGAGCGGATCCACCGAAGCAATTTAGTCGGCATGGGCGTTGCCCCACTGGTGTTTGTCAACGGGCAAAACGCCGAATCACTGGGTTTGGATGGGACGGAGACCTTTTCCATAACCGGCCTGGCCAATGATTTAGCCCCTCACAAAACAGTGGATGTAAAAGCAGCACATCCCTCCGGAAAAATCACTGACTTCCAGGTAGAAGCCCGTTTTGATTCCGATATAGAAATAGAGTATTACAAGAATGAAGGTATCCTGCAATATGTGTTGAGGGGATATCTTATGAGGTAAAATTACC
>JBAYRG010000370.1:0-3248 GCA_041676805.1 Proteiniphilum sp. | reverse complement strand
CGGAAGAGGAATATTTTACCATTACCGACGAGAATTATCAGGTGGCGCATGCCAAGATCGCCATTGCCAATGGTGGAGTGGTGGGTGTGTTTCCCGGAAACAGTACAGAACGTGATTTCCTGCCACAGGCCTATTCCGACTTTATCTATGCGATTATCATTGAAGAGATGGGCCTTGTGGGCGGGCTGTTTGTGTTGATGCTTTATGTGATTATACTGATCCGGGCGGGAATGATCGCACGGAAGACGGAGAAGCTTTTTCCCAAATATCTTGTCTTGGGATCTGCGTTGATGCTCTCCATACAGGCTTTTGTCAATATGGCGGTGGCTGTCAATTTGATCCCGGTCACCGGACAGCCGTTGCCCTTGGTAAGCCGGGGAGGGACTTCCACGCTTATCACTTGTGCCTATTTCGGATTGATCCTAAGTGCCGACCGTTTCGGTATCGGCAAAAAGAAAGAGGAGAAGTCCGACGAAACAGCGTCCGGACAAGATGAGGGGGGAGACAACGGTCTTCACGACTCCTCGAAAGAGATAAAGAGTGTGGACAAGTTAGAAGACAAGGTTGAATTTGAAATTATTCAGGTATGAAGCGGATAATCGTCAGTGGCGGTGGTACGGGTGGACATATTTTTCCCGCTATCAGCATTGCCAATGCAGTGAAGGAGCGGTGGCCCGACAGTGAAGTCCTTTTTGTGGGAGCGGAAGACAGGATGGAGATGGAACGGGTGCCGGCAGCAGGATACAGGATTATCGGCCTGCCGGTAGCCGGCTTTGACCGTCAGCATCTCCTGAAAAATTTTTCGGTGATGTTGAAACTCCTCAAAAGTATGCGGAAGGCAGGTGAGATTATCAAGGATTTCAAGCCGGATATTGCTGTGGGAGTAGGAGGCTATGCCAGTGGCCCCACATTGAGAGCGGCAGCTGCAAAAGGTATACCGACGCTCCTTCAGGAGCAGAACTCCTATGCCGGTGTGACCAATAAGATGCTGGCAAAGAAGGCTGCTACTATCTGTGTGGCGTATGAAGGGATGGAGAGATTTTTTCCGGAAGAGAAGATTGTGCTGACAGGCAATCCCTGCCGGCAGGACCTGTTTGTTTCTGAAGAAAACCGGATGCAGGGATATAGCCACTTCAGATTGAACAGAGACAAAAAAACCATCCTTATACTGGGGGGAAGCCTTGGCGCCCGCACACTTAACCAAAGTGTTATGGGTGCTTTTCCGCAACTGGCCGAAGCCGGCGATCTGCAGGTGATCTGGCAGTGCGGGAAATACTACTATAAAGAGATGCAGCGACTGCAAACGGAAGGTAAGATACCTCCTAACGTGCATCTGTTTGATTTTGTGTCTCGTATGGACTACGCCTATTCAGTGGCTGACCTGATTGTATCCCGTGCCGGTGCCGGATCTATTTCCGAATTCAGCTTGTTGGGAAAGGCGGTTATTTTAGTACCCTCGCCCAATGTGGCCGAAGACCATCAGACAAAGAACGCCCGGGCACTGGTCGACAAGGGTGCAGCCATTATGATACCGGATGCGGAAGCCTCCAAAATCCTCTTCGACAGGGCGGTGGCGCTCGTAAGGAATGATGCGGAGCTAAAGGATCTCAGCGAGAATATTATAAAATTGGCTCAACACGATTCCGCAAAACGGATCGTCGACGAGATTGAAAAGATCATTTAATTGGCACATCGGCACATTAATCACATTGGCACATTGAACAAATGAACTATGAATCGATATATTTTGTAGGCATTGGGGGTATTGGCATGAGCAACCTGGCCCGCTATTTCCTTTTGAAAGGGAAAAAGGTGGGAGGATACGACCGTGTTGAGACGGCGCTTACCCGGTTGTTACAGGAAGAGGGGGCATTGATCCATTATGAGGATGATATCCATTCCATTCCGCCACCGTTCCTCGATGAGGAAAAAACATTGGTAGTCTATACCCCTGCCGTACCGGTATCGCACAGTGAACTTCTCTATTTTCGTGAGAATGGCTATGTGGTGATGAAAAGGGCGCAACTGCTTGGCGAGATTACTAAAACGAGCGATGCAATTTGTGTGGCGGGAACCCACGGGAAGACCACCGTGTCGAGTATAACCGCCCATCTGCTGCGACAATCAACAGTCGATTGCAATGCCTTTCTGGGAGGTATACTAAAGAATTATAATAACAATTTGCTGCTCTCGGAAAAGAGTAATATCACAGTCGTGGAGGCAGATGAATATGACCGCTCCTTTCACTGGCTGACGCCCTGGATCGCTATCATCACTTCGGCCGATCCCGATCATCTCGATATCTATGGCACGGAGGAAGCATACCGGGAGAGCTTTGAGAAATTCACTTCGTTGATCCGCCCTGATGGGCATCTGATCATGAAAAAGGGGATACCGATGACCGCTCATGCCGGAGAGACGGTGCAGGTATGGAGTTACAGTGAAACGGAAGGTGATTTTCATGCGGAGAATATCCGTATTGGAAATGGAGAGATTGTGTTCGATCTGGTAACCCCCTCTGAGGTGATCACCCATATTTCATTGGGTGTTCCCGTGAAGATAAATATAGAGAACAGCGTGGCTGCCGCAGCGGCGGCGTTGTTGTGTGGCGTCGGGCCGGATGAGATCCGCGAAGCAATACGGACGTTCGAGGGAGCCCGAAGGCGGTTCGATTTTCATATCAAGAGCGACCAGATTGTTTTTATCGATGATTATGCCCATCATCCCCGGGAACTGTCGGCTGCCATCCAATCGATCAAAGCACTCTATAATGATAAAAAAATAACAGCCGTTTTTCAACCGCATCTCTATTCGCGCACCCGTGATTTTGCAAAGGAGTTTGCGGAGAGTTTATCGCTTCTGGACGATGTGATACTGTTGGAGATCTATCCGGCACGGGAAGAACCTATTGAAGGGGTCACCTCCCGGATCATTTTCGACAGGATGACATCACCCCGGAAAGTATTGTGTTCCAAACAGGAATTGACAGACCTGCTCAGGAAAAAACATCTGGAAGTGCTGGTGACGTTTGGCGCGGGCGATATCGACCTGCTGCTTCCTGAAATAAAGCAGGTGCTGACAAAAAAATATTTGTCGGAAACCAAATGATTTTGAAGAGTTCATGTGATTAAGTAACTAATTGTATCTTTGTAGTTGATAAATATTTCCGTCAGGTGAAAAAAGTTTTCATCATATTAATTGCTGCGGTAGTCATTGGCTACCTGATTTTTTCGACTTCCTATTTCAGG
>JBAYRG010000369.1:0-3266 GCA_041676805.1 Proteiniphilum sp. | reverse complement strand
GGCCGAGTATATCGTTGATCATCTATAGTATAAATATCGCCTGATACCATCTGAAAGGTTATATGAAAAAATGCGCCATGTGGTTTTCTCCGCATGGCGCATTCATTTCTTTGTTTATATTTTATTTCAATTCCTTGATGCGGATATTTCTGAACTTCACTTTTGAGCCATGTCCCAGGAAACCGATATGACCAGTCTCGTTAAGCAGTCCCGGGTGTTGTTTCTTGTCCATTGTGCCGTTTTTGGATGCCTCACGGATATTTCCATCGAGGATGGTTGTGCCATTCAGGATTATTTTGATATGATCACCATCAGCAATCACTTCCTGGTAGTTCCATTCACCAACCGGCTTGAGAAATCCTCTCTTTGCTGGTATTACACCATAGACCGATCCATGATATTGGTATATGGCCAGTTTTTCGTAGACAGGCGCATCATTGTCCAGTATTTGCAATTCCATACCCACATAAGCGGCATCACCTTCCAGGGGTGTGCGGATACCTAACCCGTTGTTGGCTCCGGGCGTGAGCATAAATTCAAAACGAAAGACAAAATTATCAAACTGGTCGTTGGTATAGAGATTACCTCCGGATCCTTTGCTAGGATGTAGAACAATATTACCACTCTCTACCGCGTAATCCTTCTTGTTACCTGTCCACTGGTCGAGGTTTGTCCCGTCGAAGAGGATACGGAAGCCCTCTTTTTCTTCTTCGGATGATAACTTGAAAGGTTCCGGACGGGGTATCTCTTTAATAAAAATATCGCGATAGGCCACCTTGCTACCGTGCGCCTGCAACTCGATCTGTTCCATCGGGAAGATGGGCTGGCTCCTGTCCCAGTAGTTTTCGAGGATCACGTTATCGGTGACCAGTTCTCCGTTCAACCAGACCGATACCCGTTCTCCCACCATCCGGATAAGGAATGTGTTCCATTCTCCCACTTTCTGGTCGGCCACCTTGAGAGGTTTACTTTGGTTTTGCTGGTTGTTGTACAATCCTCCCGAACCTACTTCGGCACCCACGTTCGTTCGTGCGGTATCCCATATCTGCACCTGTGGCGTACCACGCAGATAAATCCCGGCATCGGGTTCCGGTCCGGGATAGAGTTTCCAGTCGACCAGCATCTCGAAATCACCATATTGCTTTTCCGTGCAGAGGTTATTTCCTTTTCCGGTAAATAGCAGTTCCCCGTTTTCCACGATCCAGCTTTCTTTTGCCTGCTTATTTGCTTTTTCTTGTGCCGCAGCCAACTCTTTCCGGCTCATTTTCTCCCGCTTAATGGGATTTTCCACCAGACCTTTCCATCCATCCAGATCTTTGCCGTTGAAGAGGGAGACGAATCCCCCACTAATTGGATTTTCTGCCAAATATTTGGTGATGGATTGCCGCTGGTAATCGGCATCGGGATTGGAGAGCGTCTTGCTCACTTTGTTCAAGATCCCGGTCGTTTCTGTGCCGGCGAACGAGGGATTGTTGATGGAGATATTCATCGCCGCTTGTGCGGCCATTTCTTTTAACGCGGGTTCATCCATATAGGGAGCAACGAACAGCATTGCCTGGTATTGTCCGGTATTGCCAATAAGCCGCAGTATGTCATTCTTCTGCTTGTCCGTTTGGGCAAACTGCATCGCCTCGCGAAGGTAGAGATACCTGATTGCCCCGGTCTGTCCGGAATTACGGATAACGGAGATCAGCGCGTCCGTCACCTTTCCCTGTTCTTCCTTGTCATTGCTGCCGCGTGCAATCTCCAACAGGGGGTAGATCACGTGGAACGACTTCCAATGGGTAAGCGCGTCGAAAGCGGCTTCTTTTTCTACCCCCTTGGCAGAAACATAGGCGTTGGTAATCACATCCATTGCCTCTTGGGAGCCGCTGTTCGTCAATGCCGTATAATAGAGATGTTTTTTTGTTGAACTTTTCATCCTTTCTGTCACCAATGGGAGTTGTTCCTCTGCCGGGAGATAGTTCAATGCAGCATTGATCGCCTGTTGAATGGCGGGAAGATCTGTTGTATTCGATCGTTCGAGCAAGGTAAACAGGTCGGGAAGGTTCTTGTCGGAGGTCACATCCTTCAATGCAATGGCTGCGGCGGATCTCACCGTTTCATTGTCGCTGAACATCTGATTATAGACCAGATTATACTGGCTTTCCATTTTGTGTCCGGCGATGAGTTCCAATATCGCCACCTTTCCCGCATCGCCGCTATTGTCAAATACGGAAGCAAGCGTATAGGAGATATCTCCATTGTAAGAGGATAAAGCATTTTTGGCCAGGGCGACAGCTTCATTGTCATCACTTTTCAGGAGTGATGCCAGCGCAATGAGGGCTTGTTCTCCTCCCAGTTTAGTCAATGAGAGGGTAGCCGCTTTCTGTACCATGCTATTTGAAGAATTGACGAGGGGCGCAATTTGTGACACGGAAGATTTTTTATTGTGATTGCCTGACCAATAGATAAGTGCCGTTTGTACTTCCGGCGACTTAGAGGATGCAAGTGTTGCTTGTATAAACTCAGTCGATCTCTTGTCGTCCTGGAAAGGATATGAGTTGAGTATTCCGGAAAGATAGGTGATATCCCCATCCTTGACAGCATTTTTCAGGATAACCTCTTTTTTAGTAGATGGCTGTGCCAGCAATAGTTTGGCGGCTGCAATCCGGATATCCTGCGTGCCATTTTTTTTACCTGTGGCAAGCAATTTCTCCGTCTCTTTTTTTACCAGTTTGGGTTCGGTGCTGTTCAGCCTGCCAAGCAATGAGATATAAGCGGCGGTGGCATTATCTTTTTGGTAGGCATAGCCGGCATTTTCCGCAGCGCCGCCCAATGCTTTAAGGGATGCCTTTGTCCCCATACTCCCTAATGCGTTCAGCAACACCTTCCGCATCGCTTCCGATGGATTTCCGGCAAGGAGGTCCAGCAGAGCCGGTTCAGCTTTCTGGTAACCGGATTGTCCGATGGCGTTTGCCAGGTTCAACTTTACTTTTTCGTCACTTGAAGCCGGAAGAGCGTCTAACAGTGCACTGCCGGCTTTTTCCGTTCCGACAGATACCAGTGCTTGGGCGGCAGGATCGGAGAGGTACTCATCCTTGAGGAAAACTGACAGGGCATCCACATTGTCGTCCGTGGCGATCGTCCTGAGCTGGCGGATAACGAATGCCTTTATTTCTTTGTCCAGCGGCTGGTTGAGGGCCTTTTGGAATGCTCCGGCAGCCACGTTGCGTGTGGCATTGTCATTTGCCACGAAATGAGTCCATCCGCTGATGGCGTAATCG
>JBAYRG010000368.1:0-3267 GCA_041676805.1 Proteiniphilum sp. | reverse complement strand
TTCGGAAATCTTTAATGATGCGCCATTCTACCTGTGGATGTAGAGATTTGAATTCTGACGGGACTCTTGAGGCTGCTTCGCCGATAATCTCGAAGTTTCTTTCTACTGCATGCCTTGTTTTCGCATCCGCTTCATATTCGTCCAAACGTAATCCATTGGTAAACTCCAAAATATAACGAATGGATTCGATCATATCTTCCAACAGTAATGATAGTTCTCGCTCAGACATGGATGAGATTTTTTTCTACAAAAGGTAAATATTTAGGCTGTACGCCCTTTCGTGATACCAGATCTATTTTTGTGTTGAAAGTATCTTCCAATGCATGGGCTATCCTGATATAATCAAATCCGTCGATGCGATCGTTAAAGTCTACGAGGATATCAATATCGCTGTCTTCGTTATAATCGCCGCGTGCATAAGAACCGAACAATCCCAATTCGGAAATGGGATATTTCTTTTCCAATTCTCCTTTTTTTATTTTCAGGATATGGAGTATTTCGTCCGTTGTGTACATACTGCAAAGTTATTCAAATAACATTGTTGCTAAATCCTTTACAAAATTAGGTGAAAAACATTAGTTTTCCAAACTGACAAACTGAAAAATACAGTGCGCTTTTAAGTCAGTTTAATTTTAATTTTGAAGTGGTGTCATTGCTAATAAGGGTCAGGCTTTTATGTAGCTCTTGTAGATAGAAAAAGAATAAAATAGCTATTCCACAAGTGATAGATGCATCGGCAATATTGAATACGGCACCGAAAAATGTAAAGCTATTTCCCCCTAAATGAGGTATCCAGCCGGGCCAGTTAAATTCAAAAAACGGGAAATAGAACATATCGACGACTTGCCCATGCATCCAGGAGCTATATCCATCTCCTATAGGAACAAACGAGGCTACATGATAAGGTGTACTCTCACTAAAAATAGTACCATAAAAAATACTGTCAATAATATTTCCCCAGGCACCTGCCAATATGAGTGAAAGAGAAACAATAAAACCTAGTTTGTAGTCGTGTTTAATGATGAGAGCGATATACCACATTATCAAACTGACAAAAACGAGGCGGGAGATGGTCTGGATTATTTTAGGCATTACTTTTATCCCAAAAGCCATACCGTTATTTTCGACAAAATGGATGTAAAACCAATCTGTAATATGCATACTTTCACCATAATGCATATTTTTTTCACTAAAATCTTCACAGTTTGGTCAAGGATTAAAATTGCCAATACAATGAAAATTGAAAGTTGTCCTTTGGAAATAATGCGTTTCATTATTTAATGAGTTAGTTTATAAAATATGTAATATAGTTTTGCAGTTTGTTAAAATGATAGTTATAAACTCTTTACTTTATCGTAAGCATGCACCTCTATCTCCTTTTGTATTTCGGCCAATTGTTCAGACTTCATATAGGCTGTGCCGTTTTCTATTACGGTAAGTGTGCCTGCAATCTTTATCAAATGATCCAAATCGTGGGAAGAAATAAAAATTAAAGTGTCCTGTTTCTTTAATTCCTGTAACAGTTCCGAGAGATAAGCCGATGACAAAATATCAAGCCCGTTGAATGGTTCATCCAAAAGTAACATGTCATTCTGTTGTAACAACAGCGCGAGTAGATGCAGTTTCTTGAGCATTCCCGTTGAATACTCGTCGGCAAACTTATGCAGAGGCAATTCAAAGAGGCCATTCAACTGGTTCAACTTCTGTGTATCTTCTCTACAGTTCTTTGCCGAAAGAGAAAAACGGATAAACTCAAGAGCTGTAATACGGGGGAAGATATAGGGATTGGCCGTCAACAGCCCTATTGTTTTGATATTTTTCCGGTTAATTTTTCCCTGATATGGAATATAACCCGCTATGCAATTCAATAAAGTGCTTTTCCCGGCACCGTTAGGGCCAATAATTCCATTGATGACACCTGACCGGTAATGGAGGTTTACCTTCTCCAGAACCGGCGTTTTGGCGTACGACTTATGGAGTGATTCTATGATGAGTTCTTTCATTTGATCTTTTATTTTATCCTTTTCGTTGTGTGAGAAAGACTTCCATGCTTGTTTTATCTGCTGATATGATTGAGCGAATATTTTTCAGGAAAATAAAATACAATACCACTGTATAAACCGGCACAATAACAAGACCGTAAAGCGTAATGCTCAATGCCAGTTGAAACATCAATCCGCAGAAATAGATGACCCCCGCCAGCAAAGCGGAAGGATAGAATGCGTACTTTGTCCAGAGCAACTGTACATTCAACAGAAGAATAGCCGGGAGGAATAATAGTGTAACCAACCATTTAGCCGGAAAAAGAACGCACAATGCCACCACCAACGGAAGCAGGTAGAGGGAGGTGTTATAAAGCGTCTCCGAAAGAGTTCTCTTGACAAAATGTTTTGTGCTTATATACATCCGTACAAAATCAATTTCTTCTGTTTCTATTATAGTGGCCAAAAATGCGATCAATGATCCTCCTGCCATGGCAACTATTCCTAAATTATAGTTGTCATGTAAATAGGCCATTACAATGGATATGACTATCAAAATCCAAATGACAGGTAAAAGATGTCGCTGTTGGGCATGCCACAAGTAACTGCTTTTCATGAAAAAGGGAGACGGCAGGACTGGCCTGATTTTTATGGCATGTCGCGCCGGCAGGTCAAGTGAAGAATAGACGAAAGAGACCATAACAGCTGTTACCCATAAATACCCGTTCGCCAATATAAATGGCAGGGAAAGGAGAAAACAATCTGTAAAAACAGACAATGGGTATAGTTTCGGGTATTGTTTCAGGAATAACCGCTTATCCATCCTGTAGTGTATCCGGCTGCAAAAGAAAAACTGAATAATGATTGCTCCGACGATCGATTGCCATGTTACAGGAATATCAACTTTTAATAAAACATATCCCAGCAGTATTGCGATTGCCGATAGGAGAAAAACATAAGGAAACGGAACCTGCGTAAGGAATCGCTTACAGATTATCCATTTTAGCTTTAATATGAGTATTAGTTGTGTCAATTATAAATTATGAATTATGATTGTAATAACCGGGCTATATTTTTTGCATCATTGATAAGTTCGTCGGGATAACCATTTAATTCGAGAATACTTATTGCATTACGGGTTGTGAGAATTCCCTTCTTGATTTTATAGTCGAAGTATATCTCATTGTCATGAACCGTTTCAGTAAAATGATACAGCTGAATTGCTAGACGCAATATGACCGGAAAAATGGCAAAATCTGTTTTGAGAATATATTCTTTAGGAATA
>JBAYRG010000367.1:0-3269 GCA_041676805.1 Proteiniphilum sp. | reverse complement strand
GACCTGTACAGGAACGTCCCTGCAAACGACTGGCAGAATCTGACCTTTGGGAGAACGGGAAAGACTTTTAATCATAGTATAAGTATTACAGGTGGGAACGAAAAGATGCGCTATTCGTTCAACTACTCCCATATCGATGATAAAGCTATCATGCATAAATCCAACTTTAACCGTGATAATTTAAGCTTAAAACTGAATAATAAAGTAAACGATAACGTATCACTCGATTTCAGCGCCCGCTATTCCAATACCGAAATATATGGCGGTGGAGCCATTGATACACAAAGCCCCTATGACTCGGATAGAAGATTAAAATATTCGGTCATATACACCCCCATACCGCTTAAAAACCTGGATGCATCGGTAGGGAGCGACGACGATGAATTGGGAAATCTGTATCATCCGTTAGAGTCCATTGATGACAACGACCGTGAGCAGACACGACAGACCCTGAATTTAGGAGGTAGCGCTACCTACAAGCCTCTTAAAAACCTCACACTGAAATCGGAAGTGGGGATGGATGACAACAGGCAGAGCGACCACCGCTTCTGGGGGTTAACCACCTATTATATAAAGAATGTGCCGCTACCGGAAAATCAGGGAAAACCAGCCATTCAATTGCAAAATCGTCACAGAAGGACAATGAGAAACACCAATACGGCCAATTGGGATTTCAAGAATATTTTGTCGGATGACCACAGTATAAACCTTTTGGCCGGCCATGAATATATGGTGGCTGAACAGAAAACGCTGACCGATGTGGTACATGGTTTTCCGGAATCATTCACTGCACAGGATGCATGGAAGCTCTCCGCGGAAGGGACACCCTTTGAAGTAGACAATTTTTATAATGAGGATGATAAACTGCTCTCCTTCTTTGGTCGCGCGAACTACGACTATCAGGGTAAATACCTGTTAAGCGCCACATTCCGTGCCGACGCGTCATCACGCTTCACCAAGGAGAACCGTTGGGGATATTTTCCATCGGCCGCCGCCGCATGGCGTATATCATCCGAACCGTTTATGGAAAACAGCCGGTTCTGGTTAGACGACCTGAAACTGCGTTTCAGCTACGGAACCGCGGGTAACAACAATATCCCAACCGGACAATTGAAGCAGATGTTCGAACCAAACTCCACTGCATGGATCAATGGGTTTGACACCTATTGGGCACCCTCCAAAACCATGGCGAATCCCAATTTGAAATGGGAAACCACCGTCACGCGGAATGCGGGACTGGATTTTACGACTCTTGGAGGAAAGCTAAGCGGTACGGTAGAAGCATATCGCAACTCCACCAAAGACCTTTTGATCCTATTCCCGGTTCAGGGAACAGGTTACGACAACCAGTACCGGAATATGGGCGAGAACCAAAACAGCGGGGTTGAGGTCTCTTTGAACTGGTATGCCGTCAACAAGAAAAATTTCACGCTCAGCTTTAGTGGAAACATCGGATTCAACAAATCGAAGATCATCAGTTTGGGTGACATGAACGATTTTGGCTGGGCAACCGCGTGGGCGTCGACTGAGATAGGGTATGACTACTGGATTGCCAAGGGAGGCGCTGTCGGCCAGATAATCGGCTATCGTTCCGATGGACGGTATGAGGTGAGCGATTTCGAACGGTATGACAGCGCTGCCGATAAATGGATCCTTAAAGAAGGTGTTGCCGACTCGGGTCCCGTGGTAGGTACCATCCGGCCGGGAGCGATGAAATTAAAGAATCTCAACGACGATAATGTAATCAGCGTTACCGATACCGAGGTGATCGGCGATGCCAATCCTGTCCATACCGGTGGTTTCACCATCAACACATCTCTCTATAATTTTGATCTTTCTGCCAACTTCAACTGGAGCTACGGCAACGATGTATACAATGCCAATAAAATTGAATTTACACAGACCAGTAAATACCAGTTCCGGAATATGATCGATATTATGAAGGAAGGTTCACGGTGGACAAACCTCCGTCCCGACGGGACCATCAGCAACGATCCCCAGGAACTGGCAGAGATGAATGCCAACACCACCATGTGGTCTCCCTACACGGCACGAATGATCCTGAGCGACTGGGCAGTGGAAGATGGAAGTTTCCTGCGTTTGAATATGCTTACTTTGGGTTATACCTTGCCGAAGACGTTGTCGCATAAAATCAAAATGGATAATCTCCGCTTCTATGTAACAGGTTATAACCTCTTCTTATGGACCAACTATTCAGGGTATGATCCTGAAAACTCAACCATGCGGAGAACCAATCTCACTCCCGGTGTGGATTATTCAGCATATCCCAAAAGCCGTCAATTTGTATTTGGGGTAAATGTAAGTTTTTAATGATAAATTGATACAATTATGAAGAAAATAATGTATATACTCAGCATGGTATTGGTCTCCGCAGGATTGTTATTTACCTCCTGTGATCTGGACGCACCCGCAAAATCGGCCGCGGAAAGCCAGGTGGTAACCTCTACTTATGCCCTCGCTGAAGGATTAGTGATGGGCATTCATCAATCGTTTGCGGAAACGAACTCTTACCGGGGCAGATATATCCCATTCTATGGGATTAACTCCGATATAGAGTGGATAAACAATATCTCCGGACAACTTGCCGATGACGGCAAATATGAACTGACCGGCTATGCGGCGAGGCCGACCAATACCCAGATGAATACCGAGAACAATGCCTGGGCAAAATTCTATGAAGGTATAGAACGGGCTAACCTGGCCATTGAAGGGCTCCGCGATTTCGGTAATATGGAAAATGATCCCGCCATGGCTCAACTCCTTGGCGAGGCGCTCACCTTAAGAGCGGTCATCTATCTGGATCTGATGAAAGGATGGGGCGATGTGCCGTTACGCCTGGAGCCTATCTCCACCGAAACAGTCTACCTGCCGAAAACTGACAGGGATATTATTTATAAACAGCTGCTTGCCGATCTGGCGGAAGCCGAAGAGCTGGTAGCGTGGCCCAACGGATCGACTATTACAAACTCTACCGAACGCATAAACAAAGCATTTGTAAAGGGCTTGATGGCGCGTATCGCTCTTTATGCTTCGGGATACAGCCAACGTTCGGATGGTATCCGCAGAAGCACCGATCCAGAGTTGAGCGTCAACAACATGTATAAATTAGTAAAGGAAAAGACTCTGGAAGTGATCAATAGCGGAACAAACAGGTTGGGTGAATTCGAGCAGAATTTCCGGTTACTATGCCAGGATAATGTGTTGGCAGGAAACGAATCCTTATGGGAAATTCCTTTCGCCGCAGGCCG
>JBAYRG010000366.1:0-3270 GCA_041676805.1 Proteiniphilum sp. | reverse complement strand
TTTCTTGGGATGGAAACCCGGGACGGAACAGGAGATATTCTCACTCGGTGAACTGGTAGCGGTATTCTCTTTCGACAGGTGTAGCAAGAGCGGTGCCAAGTTCGATGTGGAAAAAGCCAAATGGTACAATCACCAATATATCCTCAAGATGTCCGACCCGGATCTTGCGAAACTGTTTATGCCGGTTTTACAGGAGAAAGGGATCTCAGCACCTATTGAAAAAATAGAAAAGGCGGTCGGCCTGGTAAAAGAACGTGTCCATTTTATCGGTGAGTTGTGGGATCAATCATATTTTTTCTTCGTCGCCCCCACCGATTACGATGAAAAAACGGTAAAAAAACGCTGGAAAGAAGGGACGCCCGCATTGATGGAACAGTTGGCCGGACTACTGGGCAAGATGGAGGATTTCTCCGCAAAAAAACAGGAGGAAACAGTAATGGATTGGATCCAACAGAATCAATACCACACCGGAAACGTCATGAATGCATTTCGGTTGGCCATCGTAGGTGCAGGAAAAGGTCCTCATATGTTCGACATTACCGAAGTGATCGGCCAAGAAGAAACACTCCGTCGCTTAAGGCAGGCAATATCCACCCTATCGTAAAGAAAATAGCATATAACAGCAATGGATATCGATTTTGTGATCACCTGGGTTGATATGGACGACCCGAAATGGAGAGCCGATTTCACCAAGTATTCAGGTAAGATCGACAACACAAAGAATGAGGTCTCTGAAGCACGTTTCCGCGATTACGGCTTCCTGAAATATTGGTTCAGGGGAGTGGAAAAATTTGCACCATGGGTCAGGAAAATACACTTTGTCACCTGTGGCCAAAAACCGGGATGGCTGAATGCCGATCACCCCAAGTTGGCACTGGTGAGCCACAGCGACTATATTCCCAACGAGTTCTTACCCGTATTCAACTCCTCATTGATAGAGATCTATCTGCACAGGATTCCCGGCCTGTCCGATCGTTTCGTCTATTTCAACGATGATTTCTTTATCACCAACCATATGGGAGAAGAGCGTTTTTACACCAATGGGCTACCTAATGATATCGCGGCTTTCCGCCATAACTTCGGCACCGGCCTATGGTCGAAATGCCTGAAAAACAATATCAGGATTATCAATGAGAAGTTTGATAAACGAGAGGTGCTGGAACGCGACCATGATAAATGGTTCCATCCTTCCTACGGCAAAAAAGCCAACCTGACACGATTGCTGAAACCCTACGGAAAGTTTGTGACGCTTATCACGCCGCATAACGCGCAACCCTACCTCAAGTCGACTTTTGAAGAGGTCTGGGATTACGCCGGGGACCGACTGACCGCAGTGTCGACCAACCGGTTCCGGAGCCCGGAGGATTATACCCAGGAGCTATTCCGCACCTGGCAGATCTGTCGATCGAACTTTGAGCCTTACAATACCTACAGGAACACAAAGATGTTCCCTCTCATATTACGATCGAAACAGGCAATAAAAGCGATCTACGATCAAAGTTACAAGTTGATCTGCCTCAACGATAACGCCCATATCAGGAACTACACACAGGTGATGCGGGAGATAGAAAAAGCTTTTGAGTCTATCTTACCGGAAAAGTCAGCTTTCGAATTACAGGAGTAGCGTTTAATTTATTCCGGTTTGTCAAATGGGAGGTGATCTTTCCAAAATTCAGCTCCATGCACGAAGGGCGCATGACATCCAAACGGTAATTGTTGATCCATCAGGTCATATCCAAACGAAGGATACATTTCCAAAGAGAAATAGAGGGCTTCGCGCCAATGAGGTTTCCTGAAATTTTTATATAACCGGCGACCTTCAAGACTCCAAAAGACATCCTCATTGTATATCGAGTCTCCCGACACCTGTTTCTCCAGATAGCTGTTCAGTATATTTTGTGTTCCGGGAAATTCGAGTATTTTTATAAAAGACTCTATTTTACGTAATGACAACCCCCCATTCCCAACATTATTATAATGTCTTATCTTTTTTCTTCTATGATCCGAATATACCCAAGGAGATACATTGAGCAGGAATGAATAAATTCTTGCCAACTTCAGCTTATGTGGTCTTAACCACGGAGCTCCGATATAGTCATAATTTTTATCACACCAATATTGCAGGTCGGGCTTAAACAAGAAAGCATCCGTCTGATGTATCAGCATAAATCTATAATCGGAGAACCGTTTATAAAAATCAATACTGACCATAAGTCTATTATACCCCAATATACCGGCAAAAAAATGATCATCAAACCGTTCGACACCTAAATCTGTAAAATCATTAAAGCTATTATCAGGAATAAAAGATTGCGGCATAATAAAAACCTTGTCAATACCCGGAGTCATGGCCATTGCCTGATTGATAACTACCTTGTCATTCATATCCAAGGATTTATAAACCGGAATAACTATTATACAACCTTTTTCGTTAGACATAACTTCAAATTAAACAACAACTCTGTTTGTAGCCTCCATTCTTTGTCTCTTACATTATAATTCGAAGGAAGATTTGTCCGGAAAAAGTGTTTTCAGGAAAGGCTCTACCCTGGCCCTGTCTTCATCAGTAGAGTGATGACTGTCATTCAGGCAAAAAAGCGCCGGTTGATATTTGTTGATAAAGTACATGTAATCGGGTTTGTGCAATCTTATCCTACACGCCTCTCTTCTTCCCACGTAACGTAATTTACCCCGCTTTATCGCTAATGCATAATAAAGATAAATAATTCGCTGAATATCATCCTCACTCCTCACATGATTGGTCAGGGTTTGGGATATCTCTTCTTTAAAATCCTTCTCGGCAGCATTCCGGTAATCCGATTTAAGATAAGAATCCACATTATGATGAGGCATTGCTGAAAGATAGGTGCCGAATTTCTTTTCTATCAATAAAGCCGAATGATGTATTGTTTTACGGTACATATTGCTATGAAGCGAGAATATCTTTTTTAACTTATTCACCCATTTACCCAAAAAGTATCTTTGTAGACGGACAATTGGATATCCTTCGGGAGTGAAAAAGAAATCGGGAGAAAGAGGTTTACTGAAAAACATGTCGTCGTTTGCATACAGAAAATGGTCTGACAGACCAGGAATCCTCCAGATAAAATGTTCTATGATTACCGAGTTATAACAGGGCATGGACTCTTCAGGCAGTAACTGACCTATATCAATAATTTCCACTTTTTCATTTTGCAGATCGAGCCATTTAGGTATCTGTCCGTCGGTCACAATAAAAATTTTATGAATCCAGGGAATATTTTTTTCCAC
>JBAYRG010000365.1:0-3275 GCA_041676805.1 Proteiniphilum sp. | reverse complement strand
TCGGAAGCGTTGATGCTGCTCTATAAACTCTTCTGGGATGAGTTCTCGGCCTGGTACCTCGAAATGATCAAACCCGCCTACCAACAGCCTATTGATGCAGAGACATACAAGGTAACGCTGGGCTTTTTCGATGCACTGATGCGTCTGTTGCATCCCTTTATGCCCTTTATCACCGAAGAGTTATGGCAAGCTTTATACAACCGCAATGAGGGGGACAGCATTATGACTACTCTTCATCCGGAACAAACACTGGTAGACAAGGCATTATTGACCGATTTCGAAACACTCAAAGAGATCGTGGCCGCTGTACGCACCATCCGTCTGGAGAAAAATATCCCCAACAAAGATGAGTTGGAGCTGCAGGTGATAGGCCAGCACAACAATCAGTACGACAGTGTAATTGCCAAAGTATGCCGCCTTTCGTCCATCTCTTCTGTCTCGGAAAAACAACCGGGAGCAGCCGGCTTCCTGATAGGAACCACCGAATACAGCATCCCGCTGGCGGAGAAGGTAGATGTGGAAGCCGAACTCCAGAAACTGAAAACGGAACTCACCTATACCGAAGGATTTCTGCAATCGGTCATGAAGAAATTAAACAACGAACGGTTTGTACAGAACGCGAAACCTGAAATAGTGGAAAGCGAACGCAAGAAACAAGCCGATGCAGAAAGCAAAATAGCCTTGTTGAAGGAAAATATCGCGGCATTGGAGAAATAACTCCAATGTCTGGTAATAAGTATACAGAACTCATCTTTGGACGATTTAAGGAGGGAATAATTTGGTAGAGACCTTGCCAATTTAAAAAAATGAGATGCAAACCCTTTCTAATTACATATCAGACCTCTTGGCCGAAAAGATTCTGTCATTCAGGTCCGTTTCCGGAGGAGATATCTCTTCGGCATATAAGGTTGATACAGAAAAAAGAGCATATTTCCTGAAAGTAAACAATGCCTCTTTCGCCCTGGATATGTTCAGGGCAGAACAGAAAGGACTGGAAGCGATTGAAAAAACGAGAACCATCGCCGTCCCCCATGTGCATCTCGTGGATTCTATAGAGGGGCAATCTTTTCTACTGATGGATCTTG
This sequence comes from Proteiniphilum sp., assembly GCA_041676805.1. Lineage (GTDB taxonomy): Bacteria > Bacteroidota > Bacteroidia > Bacteroidales > Dysgonomonadaceae > Proteiniphilum. Next base: position 2,190 of record JBAYRG010000365.1, on the reverse strand, counting down.
TGGAAAGTAAACGCCCGGATACCTACGATTATCAACGTCTCGGGACTCAACTGGCTCAATTACACCAATGTTCACAAACTGACTTCGGATTTCTTTCCGATAATTTTATCGGCAGCTTGCCCCAACAAAATAACCCTCATTCCGACTGGGCTACATTTTACTGGTTCGAACGAATTCTTCCTCAACTTCAAATGGCACTCAAAACAAGATTGATACAACCAGATATAATACCGGAGGAACAAAAAGCGATCATCCTGTTCCAGAATATTTTTGGCGATGTAAAACCATCGTTACTTCATGGTGACCTCTGGGGAGGCAACTACCTGATCGCGACAGACGGTACTCCTTACCTGATTGATCCTGCCGTATACTACGGCCACTCTATGGTGGATATTGCCATGAGCCACCTTTTCGGTGGTTTTGGAACTGATTTCTACAATGCCTATCACGAAATCATCCCCAAATCCACTCATTATGATGCCCAAATTGAATTGTACCAACTCTATTACCTGCTGGTACACCTCAACCTCTTCGGCAGCGGTTATTACTCCTCCGTCGCATCCATCCTGAAACGATATTTTTGATCAAATATCAATCTCTATATTCTAATCAATGACAAAAAGTAAAATCAATGAAAGAAATAGAGGTCATCACATTGGAAGATCTATAGAAAAATATTTCTTATACGAAAGGGATCTCCTAAACTTGGGAATTTATCTCTTGTTCACCGATTTCGGTAATACTAACCCTCGATTTCGTTTGTGTCACAATATAGACCCCCACAAAGATTAACAGAGAAGCAACCCCTTTTATCCAGCCAAATGTGGCTATCCCGATAACAACAGAAACAATTGTACCAACAACAGGCTGCATGTAATTATACATGCTTACCACCGTGGCATGGAGCGTTTTTTGCCCCACCATCATCAACACATAGGCGAGAAACGTTCCGAAGAAAACGACATAGCCAACTTCCAACCAGACTTCCATGGGAAAAGAAAGGGATACCATCTCCGACAAATCACGAAAAGATAAAGGAAGAAAACATAGAGAAGCATAGGTAAACATCCACTTCATCAGTGTCACAACATGATAGCGGGATATCAACTCTTTAAAAAATGTAAGATAGAAGGCAAAACTGGTCTGGGCAAGTAGACACAACAGATCTCCCCAGATATTGCCGGAAACTTCAGCAGCATCATGATTGCTCAAAATAAGAATCAGAGCGCCTATAGCGCCTATTATCACACCAAGGATCTTCTTGGGCAGCACCGCTTCCTTCAAAAACAGGATTCCCAATATCAACGTAACAATCGGCAAAGAGGTGGTAATGATCGTGGCATCGATCGGAGAGGTAAGTGATAGCCCAAAGATGAACATACCCTGATTAAAGACAATTCCCAATAATCCGGCAAAAAACAACAAGAGAAAATCCCTCTTGGAGACTTTTTCCTTGGGAGCAAAAAAAGAGGCTATCCAGAAACAAAGGGCAGCTCCCATCATCCGCATCAAAGTCAATGACAAGCTCGTAATACCCGCGTTCATCGCCATTTTACCAATGGGAGACATAAGCCCCCACATACTGGCAGCCAATAATAATGCAATATGAGCCTTGACTATCTTGTTGTTCATATTCTTTTGAGAGCAGACAGGATTTCTTGCATCTTCCCCAAAACAAATCTTTATTCCTGAATCACAGTGCAAAAGTACATCCGTTTTGGAATTAATACAAATCTATACGATGAATAACCCCATTTGATATCGTATAATGATAGATAACATGATAAAATAGTCGTAATAAATGATTGATTTTTACCATTATTATGTATATTTGAAGCTATTACAATCGCACAATATTAGATCAGGACAAGTAGTGGCAGATTGTTTATTCAATCATAAAATAATCGGCCATTACCGGTATGAAAAGTGAAAGATTCCGATATCTAAAAATATACTTTGATAAATACTGTAGCCTATTCGACTGTAAATCTTATCGATAACGAGATACCATTTTCATCTACGACGGTAAGGGTATATTCACCCGGGTCGGGGGAGAGTTCCATCTGGTGGATATTGGATGTTTCTCCCAGATAATCCGTGCCGAGATGCCAGAAGACACGAGTAGAAGGGTTTCTGTGGGCTAACTCAAAGACAGCCTTCCCCCGTGAGCCATCCAGTTGTTTTGTTATT
>JBAYRG010000364.1:0-3292 GCA_041676805.1 Proteiniphilum sp. | reverse complement strand
TACCGACCCCACGATCATATCATCGTCCCATCCTCCGTGATTGTCGTTGAAGTGCATGTGGAAGAGCAGGTCGCCGGCACGTTTTGCCAATACCACCGCTTCAGCCACGTTTTCACCGGCATAGAAGCCGTGACCGGTATCAATGCAGATACCTACGTTGTCGCAACCGGTTTCTATTGCCGCGAGGAGGGTGTCGGCCATCCGGGCTTGGAATGAGAAGTTTCTCGGTTCTTTCGGCTTATATTCCAACGCATATTGCAAGGTGGGAAATTCATTTGCCAATGCGGCGGTGTTATCCCTCAACCAATCCCTTTTCCGGTCATAATTGGTGGTTAACAGATAATCATAACCATCTTGCGCCATCCATAGGTTGACAATCTTACAGTTCATCTCCAGGGCGATCTCACTCATTTGACGCAGGTAGTCGAGTGAATGCCGACGGATAGCGGGGTCACTATTCGTGATGGTTCCTTTGCCGTATTCTTTTACGGTGAATACATCGGGAATAATGGAGACACAGGTCTTACCATAGTCTTCCATCCGTTTCTTCATGTCCTTCACATTATCGGGACGGATATCCCATGTCCCGACCAGTTCAATACCTTCCACATACGGGATTTTGACTGCTTGTGCCAACATCTCTTCCGTGCTCGGATTGTCTTTATAACTCTTGCAAAAACGATCGCAAGTGTTTCCTAAATTGCCTAAAATAACAGAATACTTGTACATGATAATTTTTTTTAGTGAATATAATTATTTATAAATCTCAGGAATATCGATCAAGCTACGTTCGTACATGCTTTTGCCTCCTTTTTCGTTGGGATGGTGATAAATTTGCCATCCCCAACTTCCGGTATAATCTTCCCAATACATCATTGATTTATCTACCTCTCTCCCGTCACCATTCAGGGAGGTGGCCATATCAAACTTACAGCCATTTATCCCGAACTTTTTCCGTACCTGCTCTATGAGTTGATTATTCTCTATTTGTGTGCCGCTTTCGTTGCAGGGAATATTATTCAAAATGGGAATAGTACCTTGTTCCCTGATATAGCTCACCAACTCGGACAGATTTTCTTCGCTGTTACCTCCATTGGTGCCTATGGTAACCATTACATATTCGACTTCGATATAAGGCAGTTCATTCTTGATGTAATCCAGAACCATGCCAACCTGGCCACCTCCTCGCCCGCTGGACATCGCATTGCCGTTTAGTTTGCTGATGATCAACTGTGTCCATGCCTGTGAAAAATCGCTCGTTGGAAAATAACCTTCCGGTTGGGTGATGGAATCACCGTACATCAATAATTTCATCTTTTTTTTCAGGGAATATACTGTGATTTGCTTTACCAGCATAAATGTACCGCCTGCCAGACCGAAACAATAGTAGTCCCATTGCATCCCCACACTGAATCCCGCCTGTAATGCACCTTTACCAACACCTCCCTGTCCGTCATTTGTAACAGATACTTCTTCCTCCTCATTGGTTTGTATATCAATGATACGTATTTTTGCCTGTTGATAAATATGATAGATTTCAATGATGTATTCTCTGTCGCCCTGAAGAAAAGAGATTGTCTTTTCGGTCACAGGGTTTGTACCGATAGTGATACGTTTGCCCGGAACATCTATGTATGCGTTAAAATCACCCTCGCTACTTTTGAAGATTGCTTTGGCGTCCGGCGCCAATTTGATATGGTATCTTACCATTCTTTCGGCTAATGCGTAGAATTTATCGAGCTTTACCACATTTTCAGTCGAGGTAATATATAATCCTTCGTCATTGTATAGACCGGTATTATTCAATTGTAGTTCGGGTAGGGGACCACTTCTGGCCAGTTTTTTATCGTATAATATAGCTCTCTGATCAGTTTTACGGGATTCCACTTTTACGGGAATATTCATCTTTACATCCTCGTATGCGACAATAATTGAGGCAGTGCCCGGGTTCACAGCCTCCACCATTCCAGCCGTGACTGTCACAACTCTTTCATCCGTTGAACTCCATCGAAATATAGGTTGATGGGCAACCGCTGGAATTGCGGAAGCGATGAGTTGTTCCTTGTCACCAATCTCCATGGTGAGTGCTGTTCTATTCACATGGATATTCTCAATCTTATATTCTTTTTGAATATCGTTATTACTACATGCAATAAAAGAGATTGCCTGAAGAAGGGATAAAAGAACGGTAACCGAGATTTTTTTTTTCAATATAATTATTTGCGTCATTTCTGATTATATCTATAAATCATTTCTGTTTTTTCTGATTGTAAATTAAAATGATTGACCGATTGTACAGTAATTTTTGTTTGTTTCTTTATTGGCTTATCAATTATATATTTCATTTTGGGAACATTTATGGGAGTAGTATTATCTCCGTTCGTGTCAAATGTCTGGTATGATCCGGCTTCCGGTAATCGGCCTATAAGTATGTTATCTTGATAGATGTTGAAATACATGATTCCCGACTCTATATCGGCATCAGCTTGCCATGTGACAACGAATGCATTCTCCTCGCTTCCCACTCTTAGGTCAAAGGGAGCCGGAGGAGGTGTTTTGTCGATAACCGTTCCGGTGGAAACGAATTCTTGCCAATTTCTGGCTGTCGTTTCGTCGAGAAACAGGCACATGCTGCTTTTATCACCTCTATAGTCCGATTCTTTGAAAATAGCGAACGACAAGGTGTCGCCAAGCCATGACTTATCCCGTTGAATATCTCTTAAACCAAAAGATCCATCTTGAGGCAAACGTTGTTTTAAAGCAGCTTCAAAAAAAGGAATCATCATATAACGAAGGTAACTGAAGTTATGGTTCTGTCCTTCATTATAGGCGATACTTGCAGGGGCGTCCATTGAACGGAGCTTGTTGAATGTGTTGGCTGCCGTTTCGGGACAGCGAATTTCCGGGATACCGTCATTTGCACCCGCATGGCGTAAAAGTAATGGAATCTTTGCAGCTTTGCAAGAATAATCCCATTGAGGATCTCCTGCCGCAGAATAGCAGACCACAGCTAAAATCCGTTCCGGATAATCCCGTAGCATGGCGAGCGACCAATATCCTCCTCCAGAATGTCCCCACAAAAGGAAAGGAGCAGTTTCTAATTCTGGGTGGCCGGTTTGTATGCCGACTTCTTTTAATATCTTACACAATGCATTGGCACTGCCCGATGTGGGTTCTTTCCAAATGTGGCAGTCTCCATAGAGAGCTGTTTCAACAATTGCCAGTTTCCATTTTTTTGCAAATGCCTGATATTGTAAATCATAAGGCTTGGTAATGCCAAACTGCTCCATTG
>JBAYRG010000363.1:0-3321 GCA_041676805.1 Proteiniphilum sp. | reverse complement strand
GTCGCCGCTACCCAAAAATATGGAACCGGAATGGCAGGCTCCCGTTTCCTGAATGGCACGCTTGATATACATCTGGAGCTTGAGCGGAAACTTGCCAATTTCATGGATAAAGATGAAGCCATTGTTTTTTCAACCGGTTTTACTGTGAATGAGGGTGTGCTGGGATGCATGACGGGAAGGGACGATTTTATTATCTGGGATGAAAGAGACCATGCCTCCATTATTGAAGGGCTCCGTACTTCTTATTCAACGAAATTTAAATTTCGCCACAATGATATGGCGCATCTGGAAAAACAGTTGAAACGTTGTGAGCAAGGGAAGATCAAGTTGATTGTTGTAGATGGCGTTTTCAGTATGGAAGGTGATTTGGCCAATTTACCCGAAATTGTGAAGTTGGCCAAGAAATATAATGCCAATATCATGGTTGATGAAGCCCATAGCCTGGGAGTTCTTGGCCGGAGATACACCGGACGTGGCGTATGCGACCACTTTGGCGTGCTTGGCGATGTGGACTTGGTGATGGGGACCTTCAGCAAGTCACTCGCTTCCATCGGCGGATTTATCGCCGGTGATTATCCGGTTATCAATTATCTGCGGCATAATGCGCGTACCAACATATTCAGTGCGAGTATAACCCCCGGTGCCACGGCTGCCGCATCTGCCGCATTGGATATTTTGAAAGCGGAGCCTGAACGGGTGAAGAATTTATGGGAATTGACCTATTATGCGATCAATCAATTTAAAGATCGAGGTTTTGAACTGGGTCAGACCGCCACACCTATCCTGCCACTCTATGTGCGCGACAACGACAAGACGTTCCTGGTGACCAAGCTGCTGTTTGAAGAGGGGATCTTTGTCAATCCGGTGGTGTCGCCGGCAGTTTCGGCGGGAGATACCCTTATCCGTTACTCACTGATGGCCACGCATACCAAAGAGCAAATCGACTACTCTATCGAACATATCAACAAAATATTTAAAAAGTTGGATATCTTGCCGTAATATTATTTATTGTTTTTGTTTTTTGAAACGTATGTGATTCTGACTGAAATAGGGCGCAAAATATTATAAGTCCCCACTTTAGCTGCAAGCATAAGGATATCATTAAAATTAACATCCTCAATCGGTGTAGTTTGTGAAAAAATATCTACTTTTGTATGCAATAAAAATTAAAGTGAAAGCTTATGTCATTTATTGCAGACAAAATTATCATGGAAGGGTTAACGTTTGACGACCTTCTGTTAGTCCCCGCTTACTCGGAGGTACTCCCCAAGAATGTAGATCTCTCTACGCAGTTTTCCAGAAATATATCGCTTAATATTCCTATGGTGTCGGCTGCCATGGATACGGTGACCGAAACAACTATGGCCATCGCCATCGCCCGTGAGGGAGGGATGGGTGTGATCCATAAGAATATGAGCATCGAACAGCAGGCCAAGCAGGTGCGGGCGGTGAAACGTGCCGAGAACGGTATGATCCTGAATCCCATCAGCATTACACCCGACAAAAAAGTGTCTGACGCATTGGGGATGATGTCCGAATTTAAAATCGGCGGAATTCCTGTGGTGGACACTGGGAATAGGCTGGTAGGCATTGTCACCAATCGTGATCTTCGTTTTGAGAAATCAATGGAGAAGCGGATCGACGAAGTGATGACAAAGGACAATCTGGTCACTACCCGGCAGTCAGCGAACCTGGAGGATGCCGCGGAAATCCTGCAACAGTACAAAATCGAAAAACTGCCCGTGGTGGATTCCGACAATAAGTTGATCGGCCTGATCACCTATAAGGATATCACCAAGGCAAAAGACAAACCGTTCGCCTGTAAAGATGAACAAGGACGTTTGCGTGTGGCGGCAGGAATTGGTGTGACGCACGACTCTATTGAAAGGGCGACCGCTCTTATTGAAGCGGGTGTGGATGCGATCGTGATCGATACCGCGCATGGCCATTCTAAAGGGGTGGGGGAGATGTTGAAGTTGGTAAAGAGGACCTTCCCTGAAATTGATGTGGTGGTAGGTAATATTGCCACTGCCGATGCTGCCAGGTTTTTGGTCGATGCCGGTGCTGATGCTGTGAAAGTGGGAATCGGTCCCGGATCTATTTGTACCACCCGTGTGATTGCCGGAGTAGGTGTACCCCAGTTGTCGGCCATCTATGAAGTGGCGAATGCGTTGAAGGGTACGGATGTTCCCGTGATTGCCGATGGCGGACTGCGCTATTCGGGAGATATTGTAAAAGCGTTGGCGGCAGGAGGCTCGTCGGTGATGATGGGATCATTGCTTGCCGGTACCGAAGAGTCGCCGGGTGAGACCATTATCTTCAACGGGCGTAAATTTAAATCTTACCGTGGGATGGGATCGCTCTCCGCGATGCAGCAGGGTTCGAAAGACCGTTATTTTCAGGATGTGGAAGATGATATCAAAAAGCTTGTTCCCGAGGGAATTGAAGCACGTGTACCGTTCAAAGGCACATTACAGGAGGTGATTTATCAGATGGTGGGAGGTCTCCGTTCCGGTATGGGTTACTGTGGATCGGCGAATATCGGGGAACTGCACCAGGCGAAATTTACCCGTATCTCTGCTGCAGGATATGCCGAAAGCCATCCCCACGGAGTGATGATTACCCGAGAGGCGCCCAATTATAGTAAAGGGAGCGAGTAACTTCTGTATAGGATCAAGATTTTAGGGTCGAGAATCATAACAATATCGTATGAATTGTTCCGATTCTCGACTCTAATTTTTTCACTATTCAAATATTAATCTTTCTCAATCGTTTCCTCTATTCTCGTTCATTCTCACTCAATCTAATTTAATCTCATTCCATCTTTCTCAATCTCACTCCATTTGTCGTCAGATTTAAAAAATTAATCAAAAATTGATCATACCACTGCAACGTTTTGCTTTCACCGAACGTCATTATAATAAACAGGGAAATTCTATGTCGGAACAGCGATTAATACTTGCTTGTAAGCAGGGAAAATTGTGGGCGAGAAAAGAGGTGTACGATCAGTATGCTCCGTCCATGATGGCGCTCTGCAGGCGGTATGTATCCAATGTGGAAGATGCCAAAGACGTGTTGCAGGAAGGTTTTCTGAAAATTTTTGTGGAGATTGGACAATATTCGGGAAAAGGTTCCTTCGGGGGATGGATAAGAAAAATTTTTGTAAATACCTCGCTTGATTATATGCGGAAGAAGAATCGGCTGAAGCAAAAGGAACTTTTAATGGATGTTCAGATAGAATACCCTGCAACTGTTTCCGATATGGCAGATATCAATATCACAGCAGATGAGTTAATTCATTGTATCGACGAACTTCCTGAC
>JBAYRG010000362.1:0-3339 GCA_041676805.1 Proteiniphilum sp. | reverse complement strand
TTTTTAAATAGTCTTTGAGTGTGGGGATAGAAATTTCCCCGAAATGAAAAATGCTGGCAGCCAATGCCGCACTTGCTTTTGTCTGTGTGAATAGTTCTGAGAAGTGTGCCGTTGTGCCGGCACCTCCGGATGCGATCACCGGAATGCTGACCGCTTCACTGACTGCTGCGGTAATATCGATGGCAAAACCATTTTTGGTGCCGTCGTTATTCATAGAGGTAAGCAGGATCTCTCCCGCACCACGTTGTTCACCTTCCTTGGCCCAGTCGACAGTGCGGAGGTCGGTCGCAGTTTTACCGCCATGGGTATAGACAATCCATTCGTTATTTTGGAAATTGGTGTCGATAGCCAATACCACACACTGGCTACCGAACTGTCCTGCAATCTCGGTGATCAGTTCGGGCCGCTTGACTGCCGCGGAATTGAGGCTGACTTTGTCGGCTCCCGCTTGTATAATGGCACGTGCATCATCTAATGAATGGATACCACCTCCCACGGTAAACGGGATATTGATCTCTTGTGCGACTCGGGTGACGAGTTCCGTCAGTGTTTTACGCCTCTCGATAGTAGCGGTGATATCCAGGAAGACCAATTCATCGGCACCTTCCTGTACATAACGCTTAGCGAGTTCCACCGCATCACCGGCGTCGCGGATATCCACGAAATTGACTCCTTTTACTGTACGCCCGTCCCTGATATCAAGACAGGGGATAATTCTTTTTTTCAACATTTTCCTTCTTTTTATGGGTCTGATGGATCCAGTTTGTATTTATAGATTGAATGAGATTGAATGCAGGCAGTCAGACACCTAAACACATGAACTACTAAGCACTTAAAGCACTTCTAATCAATAAACTCTCTTAGTTGAGTCAACGTGATCCTTCCTTCATAGAATGCTTTCCCGATAATAGCACCGTCACAACCGAGTTGTTGCAAGCTGGCCAGATCATCCATAGACGAAACACCACCGCTGGCAATCAGCTTTACACCGGTTTCTTCGATGATCTCCCGGTATAATTCGTTCGATGTGCCTTGCAGCATGCCATCTTTCTGGATATCGGTACAGATAACGTAAAGAATACCTTGCTTTGCGTAATCTGAAATAAAATCGACCACGTCCAGTTCCGATTGTTGTATCCAGCCGTGGGTAGCTATTTTACGATTATTACTGTCGGCGCCGAGAATGATCTTTTCCGAACCATACCTGTCGAGCCATTGTTGGAAGATATCGGGTTGTTGTACCGCAATACTCCCGCCTGTAATCTGTGCCGCTCCATTCTCAAAAGCAATGCGGATATCATCATCCGATTTGATACCACCGCCAAAGTCCACTTTCAATGAAGTTTTTGAGGTGATACCCTGTAAAATCTTGTGGTTGACAATATGTTTGGAACGGGCACCGTCGAGGTCGACAAGATGGAGGTATTGTATACCGTTCGCCTCAAACTCTTTGGCTACTTCAATCGGATCGTCATTATAGATTTTCTGCGTATTGTAATCGCCTTTGGTAAGACGTACGCATTTACCGTCGATAATATCTATGGCAGGAATTATTCTCATCATTATAATTCTAAAAAATTCTTCAATATCCTTTCACCTATATCACCCGATTTCTCAGGGTGAAACTGTGTGGCATAAAAATTGGCTTTCTGCATGGCTGCGCTGAACGGCAGAATATAGTCGCAACGGGCAATCGTTTCAGAACAGATTTCAGCATAAAAACTATGTACGAAATAAACAGTATCATCTTTCCCGAAACTGGCAAAAAGTGGATTAACCTCGACTTCCAGATTGTTCCATCCCATATGGGGTACGATATCAGTAGCAGGGAATTTTTTCACATCTGCATCAAAGATACCCATACACTCTGTATTGCCTTCTTCGGAATGGCGACACATCAGTTGCAATCCAAGGCATACACCCAATGTGGGTTGAGCCAAAGATTGAATCGCTCTGTCTAATCCTCTCTCACTGAGATATGTGATTGCTGATCCAGCTTCTCCCACACCCGGGAAGATTACTTTTTCCGCCGATAGTATCTCGTCAATATTATCGGTTACTTTACATTTATAACCCAATCGTCCTACCGCATTCTTGACCGATGTGATATTGCCGGCGTTGTATTTGATAATCGCAATCATTTTTTAATCGTTAAATCGTTGAATTATCGTATTGGCATATTGGCATCTCTTGTTCCGATTTCCCGATAAATCGGGACAAGTTATCGGGATCACCACATCAATTCAAATGGTTCCTTTCGTGCTGGGAATGCCTTCTGTCCCGTCTCGCTTCACCGCCATCTTTATTGCCCGTGCAAAGGCTTTGAAGATGGATTCGATCTTGTGGTGTTCATTGTCGCCTTCTGCTTTGATATTGAGATTGCACCGGGCATTATCGCTAAACGATTTGAAGAAATGCATACACATTTCAGTGGGGAAATCACCCACAAATTCGCGATTAAATTCAGCTTCCCATACTAACCAGGGACGTCCGCCGAAATCGATGGCTACTTGTGCCAGACAATCGTCCATCGGCAGCAGGAAGCCATACCGTTCCACTCCTTTCTTCTTGCCCAACGCTTGCACAAAAGCTTCTCCGAGCGCGATTCCGGTATCTTCTATCGTATGATGTTCATCCACCTGCAGATCGCCATTGACATGAATGGTGAGATCCATATTGCCGTGGCGGGAAATTTGGTGGAGCATATGGTCGAAAAACCCGACGCCGGTAGAGATATCACTTTTTCCACTTCCGTCGAGATTTAGCTCTACGAAGATATCTGTCTCGGAAGTCTTTCTGTGTACTATTCCTTTACGTGGTTCATCTTTCAGATACTGATAGATCTCTCCCCAATCAGTAGTGCACAAGGTGGCCGAAGGATGTGGGTTATTACTCAATAGAATAGATTTACAATTCATATTTTCAGCCAGTTGCACGTCTGTGATTCGATCTCCTATCACATAGGAATTTTCCAGATCATATCCTCCTTTAAGGTAGTGGGTAAGCATACCGGTACCCGGCTTCCGGGTAGGCAAATTCTCGTGGGGAAAGGAGCGGTCGATCAGTATTTCACTGAAATGTACTCCTTCATTTTTAAAAGCCTTGATCACTTTGTGCTGCGTCGGCCAGAAGGTCTCTTCAGGGAATGAGGAGGTACCCAGTCCATCCTGATTGGTCACCATCACCAGTTCATATTCCAGTTCGCCTGCGATACGGGAGAGGTTCCGGAATACCTTCGGATAGAATTCCAGTTTTTCCAGGCTGTCAATCTGCTCATCTTCGGGCTCTATGATCAATGTCCCGTCACGGTCTATAAATAATACTTTTTTCATTTTTCTA
>JBAYRG010000361.1:0-3342 GCA_041676805.1 Proteiniphilum sp. | reverse complement strand
GAACCCTATAACCTTCTGTATGGGAGTAGCCGGATGCCTCTTCAAGAAATAGCCGGTGATGACTCCTGATAATGTGGTTGCAATTCCGGTAATGATGTTTAGCATACCTACTGTATCATGAATCCCGCGAGATAATAGACCGGGAAGGAACAGTCGATCGAAATAGGACATAAAATTCCCCTCCTCGGTGAGATCGCCCCTGGGAAAACCGGGAGCGGAAGTAAATTTAAGCAGCAACCAATATCCTATTAGTAAAAAGGAATACCAGAAAATCATCGGCTTCATCTTTCCTTTGGTGTAGATATATATGATGTTTGCAAAGACATAGCTTACGCCAATCTTACCTAATACACTCGCGTACCGGTACTCTGAAAGGGCCCTTAATTCGAGACTTCTTGTGTTAAATATAACACCTAACAGGATTAATATGAATCCCCGCTTGACGATCTTCCATACGATCTGCTTTCTGGAACGGCCATTTTCTAATTGCTTGTCAATTGAAAATGGTGAAGTTAATCCCGATATAAACATAAACAGTGGGAAAATCATGTCCCAAAAAGTAAATCCATTCCAGTAGGGATGATTAAACTGTAGAGCAAATTGTGCCCAAAATGGGGTCTCTTGGATTGTTGCGAATTGTGTGACTGCTACTCCAATTCCCATAATCCAAAACATATCAAAACCACGAAGCGCATCAATGGAACGAATCCTGGATTTCACAAACTCATGATTGCCGGTGTTACTTATTCTATTCATATATCATTTCTGAAGAAGATAGACAATACCATACTTATCCACAGTTCCCATGGGCAGAGTGACTTTATACCGGTTTTTCCCTGTTTTTTGGAAGTCTACTTTTTTGTCTCCTTCCGCGTCGGGTGAAACATAATAAGCTTTTTTGAGGGAGGGCATTGTAATTTCAAAACTCATCTCCTCCCTTATCGGTTCCCATTCAGGATCGGGTAGGGGAAGCTTGTCGTCGTGTTTCACTCTCACTCCTGTGGCATTCAGCAGATGCACCATTACGCTATTCTTTCCCTTTGCATTGTCCTTGTATGCTGTCACAAGCACTTTGGAAGGAATGGATATGGGTTTGAACATCATTGTTCCAATTGTATTTTCCAATATTTTCTCGTTGAGTGCGGTTATTTTCGGGTCGGGGTCAAAGCGGTAGATCATTCCGGTCTCCCTGATCGACGGGCAGAATTCGTTGATCAAGCTTTTGCCTTGTACATATACTACCTTTCCCTTGCCATACTTCACTTCTACCCAATCTGCCTTCGCGGCTTCGGCAAGCTTGCTTTCGGTGAGGATATCGCCAAAAGCCCTTTTGTCCCTGGCCTCGCCGTATGGCGTGAGCGTCCCGGCCTCGCCTGTAAGGAACAGGGTTCCGCCGTTCTGGATAAATTGTGTCAAAACATGCTCTTGTTCCTCCGAGATACAATCCATTCCCGGCGCCAATAGAACCCTGAATCTCGAGATATCCTGTTCAGGGATCGCATCATCTAAGATAAAGGTGTGGGGTATATGCTTTGATGTTAGGAGCTGACCGGTTCCCATGATCTCTTTGGGGTAGTTTCCCGTGTTCTTCGCAGACCAATCCCTTGTCGATCGTGAAAAGATCACCGCGATATCGGTATAGGGGACGGAAGTGACCTTGTTCATATCCTCTTTCCAGCCGGTATAAGGATTCATCTTTTCTTTCCCCTCAAAATCGACCAAGGACCAGGTCACCTGCCCGAACATATTGTTCATCGCCCATCCGATAAGGGCATAATTAAATACGCCAGCGGGATATACCAATCCGAAGATAGGTGATCCATAGGTTTCCCTGAGGCTGTTATACATATTGCGACTGGTGAAATTATAGCGATAATCGTCCCACACGTCGCGACTCATGATCTCGGTCCCCAAGAAGTCTTTTGACCTGGCGCTCAAGGGGAGGTCTCCTCCCTGCCCGTATGAGGCGGCATTGGCCAGGAATCCCCCTTCGGAATAATATTCCAGGTTAGAGAAATAGGGGTTGATAGTGTGGGTGAGGTTGCTCAGGTCGATTCTCCATTGTGCCATGGCATGTTTGCGCCACTCAATCCAGGTCTTCCATAATTTTGAGGATTTATCGTGTAATAACGGGCTGGTCTCGTCATCCGGCAGTACCAGTCCGGAAATTTGATGGAAGGATTCCCTGCAGTGAGGGCAACTGCAGAAATTGGCATAGTGGAATACTGTCTCGTCCAGCATGAAGCCGTCGATTTGGGTATTTTGGATATGGTCGGAGATATAAGGGAAGAAGTATCCGTATTTAAAATCGGGATTTACGGGACATAATCCCCATGTGGGCAATCCATTGGTATGGTTATACTGTAGATAACCGGGGTTCGCGGCCAGGAACCGGAATCCCATATCGGCGTTCCATACTATTGTCAGGTCCTGGTGGTCGATGATCTTCATTCCCTTCTGGTGCGCTATTTCCACGGTTTGCCTGATATTCTCTTCCACCCGTGGCAAATGCACAGCATACGTATGCCTCGAAAGAAATCCATTCAGTATCACTGCATTTACACCTCCGGCTTTAATCTGGTCCAATCTTTTTTCTATTTTGGCAGGCGTGTTGAATTCATTGAAGGTACCCCAGTTGTCGGGTCCCATGGTTCCCAGCGGGCTATTGAACCGCCAGGCCAGTTCGTCCGCCTGCTGGTCGGGCAATGCCGTGCCCAACTCCGGGAATGACGGAATCTGGGACGCCTCCTCAATCTCCCCCGCGAGAGAGGCGAAAGTGAGTGCTTTTCCATAGACCGGCGGCGTGTCGTAATAGTTGCCGAAGAGGATACCCGGGCAAAAACCGTCTTTCTTTAGCCAGTTTCCCCGTCGGAACTGAAAATCCTCTTCGCGGTGCATGAATAGTTGGAATCCGATGACACTGGCCGCCCAGTCTCCTTTAAAGCCTACCTCGGCTCTGCCCTCCTCTATCCACCTTACAAAGGTCATATAGGCCACCTTGCCCTTGTCCACCTCCACGGCATGATAAATTTCCTCACCGTTGAGTGAAAGGTCGAATGGTCCTTCCTTTGTCCTCAACGCACTGGTCTTGATGGTGATAAGGTATAGTCCCGGGCGCAATCCGTCGGTGATAAAGGTGTTGGGGTTTGTTGACGAGCAGGATGCGTATAAAGCACCTGATTGATCTCCTCCTGCGATGGAAAGTCCTTCGGGGCGTTGCCAGCCATAGCCTTTCGCCGGGTCATATTCTTCCACGCCGATGCTGGTGAAATCTTTCCCCGTTTTGTCGTTGAAAGAGTATAGCTTTTCTTTTTGAAGTTCAGAGAAATAGTGATAATAGGT
>JBAYRG010000360.1:0-3351 GCA_041676805.1 Proteiniphilum sp. | reverse complement strand
TCTCAAGAGAGGGAAGGAGACGATTTCAAAATCACGTATGATGTGAATATCGATAAAAAACTGTTGGGAACTGAGTTTGAATGGAGGCAAGGTGGAGAAGGTGGGAACGAATCCCCTTTTACCCTGTTCATTGATTCGGCACAAACGACCGGTTATCTGGAGAATTTTAAAGCAAGCTCATTCCGGTACCGTTCTGTTTACCTGCCGGAGCCGGGGAGTGAAGATCTGTTCCACTCTTCCTGGGAGTATTACATGGAAGTTCCCGATATCTCGGAGGTAGAGTTCGATAAAGGAACCACTACCTTTACACTGCCACAACCAAATGATGGTTTTTGGGTTGGATATGAGTTTCTCTGGACAGACAAAACATCAGGAGAGTCGAAGTCGCAGGTCACTCATACAAACACTATCACTTTGCAGGACTATGATGGCATGGCTGTAACCTACAGGACGCTGTATAAGTTTGATGATGTCACGGTATCATCCGAAGGAGTTGAGTTCTCTACCGTCCGCTACGTCGATTTGGACAGGAGCAATTGGTACGCAGCGCCTGAAACCCGGATTTCGGACGGCACTCCACTCAATAATAACAGTGAGGCCCAGGTGAATGAGAAAAATAAATCGACATACCTTTCCCATCCCTTATTTTACGCTGGTTCGGGTACGGACGCGCAAATATCTCCCTGGGCACACTTCGACGGGAATGAAGAAACCTATCTTTCGATGGTAAAAGGCTATGGAAAGACTTATCTGGATAATCGTAACAAAACCGGAGTTGCACACAGCTATGGAGGTGTCTCAAGCGATGGTAACGATCTCTATTTCATGATCGATCTTGGTGAGGAAGAGTCGTTTAACTATTTCAGGATGGTCTATAGGGGAGGGCAAAGCAATGGAAATTTGAAACCCCAGAAAGTGAGCTTTTTCGGGAGTAACGATCCCGATTGCATCACCGACATGAACAAGTGGTCCGTAATACAGGAAAGTGTCGCCTTGCCGGGAAGCGATCTGGCATCCAACAGTTCAGATCCCAACCATCCCGGCAGGATAACGGGAAATGTCACCATACCCGAGAGCAGTTACCGCTTTTTCATGTTAAGGTATGATGAATGGACCGAAGCATCCAACTCGGCAGCGATTGCAGAATTTTATCTGGGTTTGTATTATTGATGAATAGGTTGTAAAATATCATTCGTAAGTATATTGATATTTACAATTTTATTCTTACCTTTGCAGCCCGAAAAAGAGAGGAGGTTACTGTAACACCAGAAATTGAGCAAAGAAGAAATAAAAACAGTCACATCTCAAGCTGAAGGCTGAGACAGCGAGAATGGCTCTTAAACGAGCTGTCAATCGCGAAAGTCTCGGCATGAAGGATGCTTATATATAATAATGTATAGCATCCATCATTACAATAATCTCTCACAAAATCAAAATTAAAACAAACAATAAATGATAGTAGTACAATTAAAAGAGGGCGAAAATATTGAAAGGGCCCTGAAGAAGTTCAAACGTAAATACGAAAAAACCGGTGTGGTAAAAGAGTTGCGTAGCCGTCAGGCATTCACCAAACCTTCGGTAGAAAAGCGCAAACGCAAACAACACGCCGTTTACGTGCAGCAAATGCAACAAAACGAAGAATAATCCTTTGCTTCCGAAATTGTTGGAGAACCAGGATAATCAACCTTCATTTTTTAATGATTATTATACTCCAATTGGCTTCGGATTTCAAAAAAAATTCCTTACTTTCGTAGTTCATCGACGGGCTAAAGAAATGTGGAAGGAAAAATTCATACAATATCTCCGTGTTGAGAAGAACTACTCTTCTCACACGGAGATTTCTTATTTGGATGACCTCACTCAATTTGAGGATTTTATCACCGCAAAGGACCGGGACGGAAACGGGGGTAAGAACGGAAACAGGAATAACAACAGCACCTTCGATCCTCTCCTTGTCGACAGCGATGATATCCGCATATGGATGAGCCATCTCATGGAGCAGGGAATAAAGCCCCGGTCTGTAAACCGGAAACTGAGTGCGCTGAAATCGTTCTTCCGTTACCTCAAGAAGAAGGGAGTGGTCCCGAAAAATCCGGCAGAAGCGGTAACGGGACCAAAAGTGGCAAAAAAACTACCCTCGTTTGTAAATGATCCGGAGATGACAAAAGTGATTGATGATCCATCAGGATACTCCGATGATTTCCGGGGACACCGCGACCGGTTTCTGATTGAGCTACTCTACCTGACCGGCATGCGCCGGGCAGAATTGATAACCCTCAGGGATGCCGATGTGGATTTCTCCGCCTGCACACTAAGGGTGACAGGAAAACGCAACAAACAACGCATTATCCCTTTCTCCAACTCCACAAAAGAAAAGCTCAAAAAATACATTGCCGTTCGGGACGCCGAAATAGAGAACAAATCTTCTTTTCTGTTTGTTAAAGAAGATGGAGAACCCCTATACCCTAAACTTGTCTACAATGTCATTCACAATCATCTCAACAGCATCCCTACCCTGGCTAAAAAAAGCCCGCACGTGCTACGCCATTCTTTTGCCACTGAAATGCTGAACAATGGCGCCGAAATCAATGCGGTAAAAGAACTGCTGGGCCATTCCAGCCTTGCATCCACAGAGGTCTATACACATGTGACTTTTGAAGAATTGAAAAAAGCATATCAACATGCTCATCCCAGAGCAAAAAAATGAAGGAGGAAAAGTATGGAACTGACAATTCAATCTGTAAATTTTGACGCTACCGATCAACTCAAAGCGTTTGTAGAGAAAAAAATCAAAAAGTTGGAACGATTCTCCGACGACATTATCCTCGCGGAAGTGATTCTGAAAGTAGTAAAACCGGAGACTGCAAAGAATAAAGATGCGGCCCTGAAATTGAAACTCAGACATAGTGAGGCATTTGCCAATAAAACGGCTGACACTTTCGAAGAAGCGATAGACCTATGTGTGATAGCAATCGAAAAACAGATTTTCAAGACCAAAGAAAAAAAGGAGAGATAACGCCAAAAATTTCAAACAAAAGTTTTGGCATCAAAAAAAATATCACTACCTTTGCGACCGTTTCTCTCTTAAATTCGGGAGAGAAGCGGTTAAATTCAAGACTATAAGCCTCTTTAGCTCAGTTGGCCAGAGCACGTGATTTGTAATCTCGGGGTCGTTGGTTCGAATCCGACAAGAGGCTCAAAAGGGAAAGAAAGGAAATATTGGGCAGTTACCAGAGTGGACAAATGGGGCTGACTGTAACTCAGCTGGCTACGCCTTCGGTGGTTCGAATCCATCACTGCCCACCAATCAATTTGCCAATGTGCAAATGAGTCAATCCCGATAAATCGGGA
>JBAYRG010000359.1:0-3354 GCA_041676805.1 Proteiniphilum sp. | reverse complement strand
CTGATTAATAAATATATAGGTCAAAAACTATCCTCAAGGGGATTATGATATGAAAAAAAATGTGTTGTCATTGGAGCAGGCACGTATGGTCAAGTATATGCTGCCTATTTAAAGGACGAGTACGAAGTGATTGGCTTTCTGGATTCTAATGAGAAACTATTCGGAACTTTTATTACAGGTTTTGAAGTGTTAGGTGATGTAGACATTTTGAAAAATTGGGATCGATCGATAGATTCGGTTGTCAAGTTTTCTACAATATCGGAAGCAAATAAATACCTTAGCTCGTTATCGTTTTCTTAAATCACTCCCCTTATTGAAAATACTCTTCCTCCCAAGACAAATGTGTAAGAGAGATGAAATCTGTAAACAGATTTAGGCAACGAAATGAAATGTGTAAAGTAGAACGGTTAGTCGCTCAAAGCGTGTAAACCATATTCGTTAATCACTCTCAAAAATGTCAACCCTTCTTAGAGATAGTCAGAGAATGTATATATCGGAGTGTTTCTCGATGTTTTTTCACGATTAGTGGG
The DNA here is from genome assembly GCA_041676805.1 of Proteiniphilum sp. Lineage (GTDB taxonomy): Bacteria > Bacteroidota > Bacteroidia > Bacteroidales > Dysgonomonadaceae > Proteiniphilum. The sequence goes on along the minus strand of JBAYRG010000359.1, from coordinate 2,824 downwards.
GATATTTGCTTTCAATAGATAGATATAATTATATTTTTCGTATCTTTGAGTGAAATTTTCACGATGATATTAAAAAACAAACAGAGATGCTTATCCGATTTGTAATTGAGAACTCTTTTTCTTTTGGTGAGAGAAAAGAGTTTAGCATGATACCGAACAAAAAACTAAAGACGCTTACGCATCATAAGTATAACGAGGGTAATTTTGAGATGTTGAAAATTGCCTCGATTTATGGTGCGAATGGATCGGGAAAATCGAATCTAATCAAGTCTTTGAAGCTTCTCCAACAACAAGTTGTTGGAGAGATAGATCATTCTTTAGAAAATACAAGATTTAAATTTAATGATGAGACTGAAAGCAAAGATCAGATTTTTGCGATTGATTTTATCCAGGATTCCGTTCCCTTTTATTATGCCATCATACTAAATGACAGTAGAATAGCTGTGGAGGAATTGTATATTTCGAGCTTGGGGAGAGGTAAAGATGAGTTGATTTATGAAAGAAAGACAGATAGCAATAACAATACAGAGATTACTTTTCTTGAAGAGTTTGAAAACAATGAAAAAAATCAGCTGCTGAAATCTGTTTTACTTGATTTTGTGAAGCCGGAGGAGCCGATCATGAAATTGCTATCCAATAGGGATAATAGTTTTTTTGCTAAAGTGAAGTTGGCTTATAAATGGTTTGAGAAAACTTTACAAGTGTTGACTCCGAGTTCCCGGGTGAGTGCCTTAGCGCATATTGTAGATATTGATAGTGAGTTTAAAAATTATGCGCAAGATTTGATGTCTTCATTTAATCTTGGAATTACAGAGTTAGTTTCAGAAAAAAAAGGCATTAAGGATTTCTTTGGTGAGGATGATAAGGAAGAGCTCAATGCATTAATCAGAAAATTAAAGGATTCTCCAGACCAGGCAGTCAATTTGAGGCATAAGAACAATAAGGACGAAATCATTCTTGTCAATGAGAATGATACAATATGGGTGAAGTCTCTCAAAATAGGGCATGTCGGGAAAAACAACAAAAGTGCTCTTTTTGATTTAAGGGAAGAATCGGATGGTACTGTAAGATTGTTGGATTTCGTCCCGGCTTTTAAAAGCATCCTGTCCAGTAAGAAAGTCTTTGTTATTGACGAGATTGAAAGAAGTATTCATCCTCTGTTAATCAAAGAGTTGGTGGAGAAATTTTCTCTGGATGAACAGACAAAAGGACAACTTATTTTTACAACCCACGAATCGAACCTCTTAGACCAAAATATTTTCAGACAGGATGAAATATGGTTTACCGAGAAAAATAAGGCGGGATCAACCGATTTGTACTCCTTGAATGATTTTAAAGAGCATAAAACAATTGATATCCAGAAAGGGTATCTCAACGGAAGGTATGGATCCATCCCTTTTTTGGGTAATCTGCAGGATTTAAATTGGCATAACTATGATACTACCTCGTAGGTCTTTTGAAAGAGTTCCTCCCGGCAGAGAAGCCAGAAGTGTCTATATTTTTGGAGAAGGTTCCCGAAGAGAGTTCGATTACTTCAATTACTTTAAAGAATTAGATTCACGTATAAAGATTGAGGTATACAAACTTCATCCTCATGAGGACAATTCACCTTTAGGGTTGTTGAAAATAGCTGAAAAGTGCATCATTGCTTCTGATGAGAATCCTAATCCAAAATGTGATTTTATTGAAGGTGATGAAGTCTGGATTGTGTTAGATATTGATAAGGATAGGGCTGATTCAAGGAAACCTCAGATTGCACAAGTTAAATTGAAATGTGACGAAAGGAGTGCGCTTGGAATTTGACGAGAAGTAATCCTTGTTTCGAGGTCTGGTTGTACTACCATAAACACGCAGAAAAACCTGAGCAGTTATCGGAAGTAAGCGGTGAGTGGAAACAATTGGTGGATTCCTCTTTTGGGGGTGGGTTCGACGCGAGAAAACATCCGTTATTCATCCAAAAGGCAAGTGAAAATGCTGAAAAAAATTTTCAACTAATGGGTGATATCCCCGATTTGGGTTGTACGGAGGTATATAAATTGGCCAACTCTATCCTGCCGCTTATAAAAAACAAACTAAGCAATTTTATTGGACAGGTTTAGGGAATAGAAAGTGTTAATATAGAATCTCTGCCATGCAATCTTGTTAGGTGTAAAAAAATAATTAAACGTATATGATTCCATTATCGGTACCCCATTTGACCGGAAACGAATGGGAATATGTGAAAGATTGTTTAGATACGGGATGGATATCGTCCGCCGGCTCTTATGTGAACCGGTTTGAACAGATGATCGCGGAGTACACGGGTGCGCGCTATGGCGTGGCCTGTATGAACGGAACGGCAGGGTTGCACCTTGCGCAATTGCTGGCGGGTGTGAAACGGGGCGACCATGTGATTGTGCCTAATATCACTTTCGTGGCTACCTTAAATGCGGTGACCTATACCGGTGCGGATCCTCTCCTGGTGGATGTGAATCCGGAGAACTGGCAGATGGACCTGGATTTGCTGGAAGATTTCCTCGAAAAAAATGCGTATCCGGGAAATACCGGCGAAGGCGAAGAGGAAGGTCTCTATTATTTGCAGTCGACCCGTCGGCCGCTAAAAGCCATTGTTCCGGTGCATGTGCTCGGGAACGTGGGGGATATGGACAAGCTGCTCTCCATTGCAGGGAAATATCACCTCGAAGTGATTGAAGACAGTACCGAGTCGCTGGGGTCGTTCTACAAAGGAAAGCATACCGGCCGATTCGGGAAGTTCGGGGTGTTCAGCTTCAACGGAAACAAGATCATTTCCACCGGTGGGGGAGGGATGATGGTGACCGATGAT
>JBAYRG010000358.1:0-3382 GCA_041676805.1 Proteiniphilum sp. | reverse complement strand
TGAATGGCATCCCTGGTAATTTCATGGAATACGATCCGTTTGGTCTTCTCCTCTTTCAGGTCCAACGCATCATAAAGATGCCATGAGATAGCTTCCCCTTCACGGTCCTCATCGGAAGCGAGCCAGACCATCTCTGCTTTTTTCGCTGCCGCTTTCAGTTCGGTGACAACTTTTTTCTTGTCGGAAGGGATCTCGTAAATTGGCGTGAAACCGTTCTCTATATCAATGCTAAAATCTTTTTTCTTCAAATCACGGATATGCCCGTAGCTGGACATCACATGAAAATCCTTCCCGAGAAATCTCTCGATTGTCTTTGCCTTCGCCGGCGACTCAACGATAACCAGGTTTTTATCCATTCAAATACTCTTTCTTCTTATTACTCAATTAGGAAACAATAGATTCTGAACCCATCAGACGGATGTTTTCACTCACGTTAGATAGATTTCTTGTCAGACTTTTTTTCTTCTTCCAAACCTAAGTCAAAATATAAAAAATCTGCTTTTCGGGTGCAAAAGTACTAATTTTGTGTAAGGTACACTACTTTTTTTTGAATTTCCTTATTTATCAAGGTGCTTTTATACTTAAAAGAGAGGTTTATTTTATATCTGTATCCCTGTTCCACAAACATATCTTTCATGAATCCACAATAGTAACTCCATGAATAGAAGTCAACATGTTATTGAGTTGAGGAGACAATGAACGGCGTATCTCCAGGTGCATACGGCAACTCTCGGTAAAATCCTGCGTCCACTTCACCTCATCAAACTGCTTTAACACACGCATCACCTCGTTGAGCAAGGTATAATCAAAAGCAATGTCAATGGTATCATCTACCGTCTTCTCCACGATCTCGGCATTGGCGATAACCTCGGCAGCCGCCTCCTTATAAGCTTTGGTCAATCCTCCCGTTCCGAGGAGAGTCCCACCGAAATAGCGCACCACGGTAATCAGCACATCGACCAGTTCTGCCGAGTTGATCTGTCCCAGGATAGGCCTTCCCGCCGTCCCCGACGGCTCACCATCATCGTTCGACCGAAAGTCGGCTCTCTCCCATCCTAACATATAAGCCCAGCAGACGTGGCGGGCATCATAATACTTCTTGCGCTGCGCCTCCACGATCTCCTTTACCTCATCAACACTCTTTACCGGAAAGATATGCGCGATAAATTTACTCTTCTTCTCGGTGATAGAGCCTTCGGCAGTATTTACTATGGTTTTATAGATGTCATCCATCTCTAATTTTTTTCAAAACCCCAACATGGTAGCTGGGGATATATTCAATGTTTGACACAATAGTCGTGCGATTTTTAATGTTGGTTCCGCACGTCCCGACACATAATCATTTACACGTGAAGGACTAATGCCCAATTCTCCGGCAAGTTGTCTTTGCGTCATTCCTTTTTCTTCCAATGAATATTCTATAAGTTTTGAAATAGAAGGTTTCCCTATAGGATAATGCTCCGTCTCATAGGCAATAACGACATCCGAGACGAGGGTCAGTTCTATGGCATTTTTATCGTTCGAGGGAGTATCATCAGTCACGAGAGGCAGAAGTTCCTCTATTCTCTCTAATGCAAATTTGTATTGTTCTTTTGTGATCTTGCTCATAAATTAGGTGTTAAATAGTTGAACAATCTATTTTTTCATATTCTTTATGGGTTCCTACAAAGCGAATAAACAGATGTCCAATCGTAAACTTTACAACTACGACTAATCTATAATTATTACCTTTAATATTGAACACATAACGCTGGTTACCCAGATAATCCGTTGCAGGAAAATCAACCTTTATATCCTGATAATTTTTCCATTCCGCTTCCTTAGTAATATCATACCATCGTTCAAGGGCTGTGTGCGAATCTTCACGACCTTTTATCGTGTGAAATTCTCTTAACCTCTTGTGCGATACTATTCTCATCTGATTTATATTTGACACAAATATAGCAAATAATATCGAATTTCAATATTTTATCGATGAAAAGTATTATTTTTCCGGCTATTTTTGCAGGCAGGACAATCGAGTAGATAGGGGGATCACTCCCCCGCCCTCTCAGTCGAGTAGATAAAAGGGATTCACCTTAAACCTCTCACAGAACCGTGCGTGAAACTCTCATTTCACACGGCTCTTCTTATTCAACCTCAATATGTTCTTTGCGCCTCCTGTCATCCTTACAACACACAATCTTCGTTTCTCAACGTCAAGGCTCCTCCTTTGACACCCTAGCCAATCGCTAATGCTTCCTATCAACTCGGCGCATACAGGGACTTGCGCCCTGTTAGATTAATAGCATGTCTGACATACCAGAATTACCCGCCAAACCAGGTATTGAACCGGAATGACGGGTAAAAAATCAAGCAAATTATTTTTACGAAGAAATATGTATTAACACTTGGAAGCCCCGCAGTTGCGGCATTTGAGGCATCCCTCCTGGTAAATCAATGTTTCCTGACCGCAGACGGGGCATTTTTGGCCTTTGGCTTCGGTCTCGTTGGGCAGGTATTTTTTTAGCGCCCGCTCCACACCGTTCTTCCAGGTGTTGATGGTCTCACTGTCGAGCTCCAGTCCCGACACCAGTTTGATCACCTGATCAATCGGCATGCCGTAACGCAATACTCCCGAAATCAACTTGGCATAGTTCCAGTACTCGGGATTGAACTTGCCATCTAACCCTTCGATGGTCACCTTGTAACCGCGCCTGTTCTGGAACTGGAAGTCATAATGCTTCCGGCCATCGTTATCATACGCCTTGATAATCTTTCCGGAGGTAACCGTCTTCGGCAACATGATACCGTCGTCTTCATCATTGATCCCGGTGAAGATTTCATAGGGCCTTCCGTTATGCAACCCGATGAAAGCGATCCATTTTTCCTTATTGTTCTGGAATTTGATCACATCGGCTTCGAGTTCAACAGGACGGGAGGTGAGCACTGCCGGCAATTCGTAACAGTCATCATCTTTTTCCTCCTCATCTTTGTCGTTGGAAGCGATAAGCACACCGGCACGCGATCCGTCACGATAAACCGTGCAGCCTTTACAGCCGCTCTTCCATGCTTCCATGTACAAATCACCGACCAGCTCCTCATCCACCTCATTCGGCAGGTTGATGGTCACACTGATGGAGTGATCCACCCATTTCTGCACCCTACCCTGCATCCTCACCTTCTGCAGCCAATCCACATCGTTGGAGGTCGCTTTATAATAGGGCGATTCGGCCACCAGTTCTTCAATCTCATCGCTGGTATAACGCTTGGTGGTAGAATGGCCGTTGGCCTCCATCCAGGTTACGAACTTATGGTGGAAAACCGTATATTCTTCCCAGGAATCGCCGTTCTCATCCACGAAATCGATCTTCACCTCTTTGTCGTTCGGATTCACCTTGCG
>JBAYRG010000357.1:0-3390 GCA_041676805.1 Proteiniphilum sp. | reverse complement strand
GAGGTTTTTGATCAGTGTGCCATTCAGGAAATAGTCGCCTGAATCATAAGTGTCAAGGATGCCAAGGATATTGAGCAGGGTAGATTTTCCGGAACCGGAGGCACCCATGATCGAGACATACTCCCCATCTCTTATTTCCAGATCGATTCCTTTCAGCACGTGAAGCGACAATGCTTCCGTCCGGTAGGATTTATGTAATTGTCGGATTTCAATCATAGAATGATATTTGTTGTGGCTTTTATAATTGTCGTTTTTATTTAGACTATCGTTCATGCTGAATGGTTACAGGATGAATGATGCAAATGTATGCCAAAACATTGTACTATGCAATACATAATACTGTATTACTTTAAATTTTAACTTTATTTATATTTTTAGAGAGAGGTGTCCGGAGTGGTTGGTTGATTGGTTAGCTAGTTGGTTGGCTGATTGATTGATTGGTTAGTTAGTTGGTTAGTTAGTTAGTTAGTTAGTTGCTTGGTTGGTTAGTTAGTTAGTTGGTTGGTTGTTAATTGGTTAATTATTATTTGATTAGGTTTAGATATTTGCGATACGTCGGACTGTCATAGGCATTGAGTTTGAATTTGGGATCAATTCGAAGGTATATCCTTCTTGTTGCAACCACTCAATAGCGCGGGGAAGGGCATACTTCAGGTTCTCCTCTGCTTTTAGGGAGTCGTGAAAGACGATGATGGAGCCATCGCGTGTGTACTTCTTCACATTTTCCAGTACCTGTTCGGGAGTCATATACCGGCTGTAATCCCTTGTTACCACATCCCACATTATCACGCTATAACCTGCCTGTCGCAGTATTAAATTCTGTGACAGGCGCATATGTCCGTGTGGCGGACGAAAAAGTGGTGAATCGATCAGTTCTGCTGCCTTGTTGGTATTCTCCAACAGGAAATCTGTCCTGTTTTTCCAGCATTGTACATGGTTAAAAGTGTGATTTCCTGTCAGATGTCCCCTTCCAAGGAGTTGACTATACAGGTTGGGGTATTTTTGCACGTTCTCTCCTACACAGAAGAAGGTGGCTTTTATATTGTATTGATCCAATAGATCCAGTACCCAGGGTGTCACCTCGGGTATGGGACCATCGTCAAAAGTGAGATAGACCGTTTTCTGTCCGGGGATACCTATCCTCCAGTGGGCTTCCGGAAAAAGAAGCCTGTACAGGTGTGGGGGTTGCTCAATTAGCATGAATCATGATTGTATATCGAAAAGTGATACGGCTGTGAGTCTCCTCACAACCGTATATTCTTTTAGTCACTGGGCCTGTTGCTGGTATTGTTCCAACAAACGGGGGCTAAACCGTTGCATCATATTGAGTGCCTTTTGCATTGTTTCCTCTTCCGCGGCACGTTGTAGCGTGTCGTCGGCAGGGATGGAATAATAGCCGCGTACTGAACCATCGGTAATCTCCTTTAAAAGCGTGTCGCCAACATAGGAAATTCCCATTGTGTAAAATGTTTGTGCGCGTTGCAACAGGTCGTCGATCACTATTTTGTATCTCTCTTTATTATGTTGCTGATAAATGCTTGTGATGAGCATCATAGGGGTGATGTTATTATATATCACGTCAGAGAGAGAATTGGATAGTTGCACGGGATTTAACCGTACGAACCAGTCAAGATTCCTGTTAATCCTGCCGCTGATATCGTTAATAAGTGCCTCGGCTTTTTCTTTCTCGCCCAGGCGATAATAGGCTCTTGCAAAGAGTAACCCGTCAGTATTATAAGCCACCGCCGAAGAGGGTATCATCGTAGTGACCTTATCCAGCGCTGTGAGCGCTTTTTCATTTTCTCCCGCTCCGATCAATGCGTCTACAAGTTGTGTGAAATAGAGACGGTAGGTAGAAAGCATCCCCCGGCAGGTGACATCAAGATAGATATCTGGATTCTTTTCAAGCCCTCCCCACCTGAATTTGTTGACCATGTTTTCGTAGGCTGCCTCTATATTTACACCATTGTATAATGGAGTACCCGGTACCACCTGATAAGTGAGGCCGTTGAGCGAGAAGTAATGGTTTTGCAGGTTCATATAAAGGGATGGAGTGATAGTAGTCGCAAAATGGATGGGACGTTGCCAATGGCCATCATTGATATTGTCGAGAAATTCCAGGATCATCTGCTCATTGAACGAGACGTAAGACTTACCTTTCAGATCAATATACATCTTGTGGGATGGCTTCGCAGCAAGGCCCCTCCAGTCTACCTGTGTACTATCCACATCGAGTGAAAGCACATTCCCCGGGATGATAGGCGTGTCGCCTGTATTGAATGGATTGTTTGGCCGGATATTCTGTTCCGTCCTCAGATTCTCCATAATCCGACTCAGAGAAAGTGTATCTCTATAGGCGGCCACATCGTAGTATGTGCTGAAAGAAATGGGAAGGATATTGTTGTGACGGAGCGCATCTTCGATCTCCTTTTTAGTGATGACATATGCCGCACTTCCCGCCTTTCCCGCATATTGCTGGCTTGTCCACCGGATGGGTAGCGGTTCCGACTCATATGCCTGACGTGCCAATTGGTCCACATACCATTCCGTCTGTAAGAAGCTGAGGTTGGTGACCCGCACATCGGTGCGGAATCCTTCAGTTTCCTGTACGTACCAAAGCGGATAGGTGTCGTTATCACCATTGGTGAAGAGAATGGCGTTCTCTCCTACACAACTCAGATAGTTCATGCCGGTGTCTCTCGCCAGGGTCCTGCCTGAGCGGTCGTGGTCGTCCCAATTCTGAGATGCCATCTGAATGGGTACGCAGAGTGTGGCTGCTGTAGCCAGGGCTGTAGCGGCAGTGGTATTCTTTATATATTTCCTTAAGAAATAGCCGATACCTGCCACTCCCATTCCCACCCAGATAGTGAAGGCATAGAAAGAGCCTGCATAGGCATAGTCACGCTCCCTCGGTTCGTATGGTGTCTGGTTGAGATAGAGGATGATAGCCAATCCTGTCATGAAGAAGAGCATAAAGACTACCGCGAAACTCTGTTTTCCTCTCTTTTTCAACTGTAATTGATAAAGGATGCCGATGATGCCGAGCAACAGCGGAAGCATATAATATTTATTGTGTCCCTTATTATTGACGATGTCGGGTGCGATATTATCCTGCGGTCCTAACCCCAGCACATGCTGGTCGAAGAAGGGAATTCCGGTGATCCAGTTGCCGGAGGTAATTTCCCCATGGCCTTGGATATCGTTCTGACGACCGGAAAAGTTCCACATGAAATAGCGCCAATACATGTGATTGATCTGGTAGCTGAAGAGGAATTTCAGATTCTGCCAAAAGGTGGGCTTCTTATTCAGGTCGGTTACGCCTCCCCACTGTTCATAGCCCAGGCTGTGGTTCCTGAACGACGGATTACCGGAGGTGGAGTGCATCCTGGG
>JBAYRG010000356.1:0-3393 GCA_041676805.1 Proteiniphilum sp. | reverse complement strand
CCGGTTATAATCCCAGCCGAAACGCCCATTGGCCGTCCACACGTCCGTTGTTTGCCAGTCATGTATTACATAAGCGTTGTAAATATCTGTTGATATCCGTTTTGTCCATTTGAGATTCCGATATATATGATGCTTCCGCTTACCGTAGATCGTTCTCCATCGGTGTGCGCTTTCCTGTGTACGTATACCGACCAGACAACAGGTCTTTTTTGCATTCTTGCGTAGATGATACCATTGGGCGAAGAGAATGTAAAACTCGGAATCCCACATACCGGGATGATAAAATGGAAAATCTTCTTCGCAATAACAACCCGCAGGCATATCCCTTACCCAGAAGTCCTTATAATCCCCATCCCAGGGGCGCCAGTAGGACTGGTGCATCGATGTGCAAGTGGTCACCTTGAAGGGCACACAGACACGGTATATTTCCAGTATATCGGCATTTGCCTCGAATACCCTGTCGACATACGCGATCGTCTCGCTGTATTGTATTTCATAGTCCATAAAAAACACGCCGATCTTCCTGTCGAGATTGTTCTCCCTTATATATTGTATACAAAGGTTCAACATCACACCGCTGTCCTTGCCACCGGAAAAAGAGACGTAGATATTATCAAATTCATTGAATAATATCTTTATCCGCAGCAGGGCCAGTTCATACACGTTTTTCCTCATCCCTGAATACCCTCATTTTTACATACCTTTTCCAATAAAGTACCACTGAAAATCCACTCTTTTCAAATTCCGGAATATGCCGTATTTGAGTGACCGATTCAATTTCAAATTCAGACGAGAATGTTTTGATAATCTCTTTCAGCAATGCGGAGAATACGGCACTGTCATCATCCGCCACATAATAGTTATTTATCCTGGCCTTACCCTCTTCCAATCTGACAGGTATAAACCCAAGGGTGACTCCCTTATCCACAGCCACAACCCACACATAATCAGACGATGTCTTATAAGGATAGTTCAGGTTGTAACTGACCACCTCCTCATCCATTACAAGGTGTGCCACCAGAGAATAGAGTTGTCTGTCCTCTCCTTTTAACCGAATGATATCCATATGAAAAATAGGATTTTATTTCGCACATTCAACTCTGGCAGCCTCCCAGCCGATGATGGCGGTTTTGCGGGTAAGCCCCCAGTGGTACCCTCCCAGTTCACCCGACGAACGGATCACCCGATGACAGGGTATCAGAAAGGATACGGGATTGTCTCCCACGGCAGAACCCACCGCCCGTGATGCCTTGGGATTATTGATCCGGGCGGCAATATCACCATAAGTGGTCAACTGACCCATCGGTATTTTCAACAGGGTCTCCCACACCTTCAACTGGAAATCAGTCCCTCTCAAATGGCATTTCAGCTCATCGGGTTCACTCCAATCCCGCGAGAAGAAAGAGAGAGCCTTTTGCTGTATTTCATCTGTTTTTTGGTGATAATCAGCCTTGGGAAATAGGGTCCGAAGAGCTTCGAAAGCCTCCTGTTCATCATCGGCGAATGCCATATAACAAAGGCCTTTGGGGGTGGCCGCCACAATTATCTTACCAAACGGGGTGTCGGTAAAACTGTAGTGGATCGAGAGGTTCTCCCCGCCGTTCTTGTATTCACCCGGAGTCATCCCCTCTATTTTGATGAACAGGTCGTGCAAACGCCCGGTTCCCGACAGGCCGGATTCATACGCCGTATCAAACAGGGAGGATCTCCCCTCCTTCAACATCTTCTTGGCATACTCTATGGTGGTGTATTGAAGGAACTTCTTTGGACTTACACCGGCCCAGTTGGTAAACAAGCGCTGAAAATGCGCCGGGCTCAACCCCACCTTACCCGCTATCTCTTCCAAGCCGGGTTGTTGTTTGAAATCCTGCCGGATGTAGGTGATCGCTTCGGCAATACGTGCAAAATCAACTCTTTCCTGAACATTCATTTGTCTGTCGATTATTTTTCACAAAAATAGGTATAAGAAAACACAAAAGAAACCCGATTCATGCTTTTATAACATTTTTTGGAGTGCCGTCCTGTCCCTGATAACAACATCACGCCGGTTTACTTCAATAATCTCCTCCGCTGCCATCTCCATCATCACCTTTACCAATGCGGGACGGGAAACACTGAAAAGGCGGGCAATCTCCTCCTTGGAAGATCCCAGCCGGAACGATTGCTCACCCGCCGACTCTTTCAATAGATAATAGGCCAGTTTTGCCCGAATGGTACGCAGCGAGACAAGGCGCAGTTTCTCGGAAAGAAACGACATCCTGTTGGAGATGTAAGATAAAAAAGCCAACATAAACGATTCATATTTCCGCATCAGGAAATAGACATTCTCTTTCGGGATGACTATCGCCGTACAAGCCACTTTACATATCGCGGAGACAGGCGACCGGTTGTTGGAGGCAAACAGGAAGCCGGCAGCCAGCGGGTTGGGGGCAGTGATATGATCCACCTTCATAAAATCCCCCTTCTCATCGGCCATCTCTGTGACGATCTCTCCCCTGATCAGGATATAAAGGGACTCATAAAAGGAGCCCTGGGTGACGATCACATCACCTTTCTGATAATTCTTAATTGAAAAACGCACGTCTTGCATAAAACCTTCACGTTGATCTTCCGGCACAGAACTACACAACGGGCATTGAAAGATCATCCCGGAATGACGGTGGTTATGAGGGTTATCAAAATATTGTCTCTCCATACTTATAAAAATAGTCCCGAATATAGTCTATTTTTCCCTATTGTCATAATTATTACACTTTTTTCGTTTTTTTATCTCTTACTTTGTTTGTGAAAATCATTAATAAGTGCGACCATGGGCAAAATTCAAAACTTCTGGAATGAAATACGGCCGCGCGGAGGATGGAAATATCCAGCCTTCATCATCAGTGGTGCTTTTGTGGGATTGTTTATTTATACCTTCTTCACTTCGCGGGCATACAGCTATCTTTCCAATGACCCCGCCACATGCGTGAACTGCCATATCATGGGTCCTTACTACGCCACCTGGATGCACAGCTCCCACGGACGAAATGCTACCTGCAACGACTGTCATGTCCCCCAGGACAATAAACTGAAAGGATACTATTTCAAGGCCGTCGACGGATTACGTCATTCGGCTATCTTCACGATACGTGGCGAAGCCCAGGCCATCCAGGCCATCGAGGCCAGCTCACAGGTGATTATGGACAACTGTATCCGTTGCCACACACAACTCAACACCGAGTTTATAAAAACCGGCCGGATGGGTTTTAAAGAGACGAAGGAGATGGGCGGAAGTACTTGCTGGGATTGCCACAGGGATGTTCCGCATACACGCAGCAGGTCACTCTCATCTACCCCCAATGCACGGGTGCCAATGCCGAAAAGCAATGTGCCCGACTGGCTGCACAATAGGGT
>JBAYRG010000355.1:0-3399 GCA_041676805.1 Proteiniphilum sp. | reverse complement strand
TCATGCAAACTGAGGTAGCACTTCCCTGAAACGGCCATGCATAAGGCGCCGTGACAGAACATCTCGATACGGATCAACTCTCCCGACGGCCCTTTGATTTGCTGGTCGACTATATCCCGGTAGATGGATGCCACCTGATCCATATTCAACTCACGCGCCAGCACCACCACATCGGCGAACTGCGCGTAGAACTTCAATGATTCGGTATTGGTGATATTCAACTGGGTGGAGAGATGCACCTCCACCCCAATACTCCGGGCATAGATCAGTACCGCCACATCGGCCGCGATAATAGCTGAAAGTTCCGCCTCTTTCGCGGCCTCCACCACCTTCCGCATCAACTCCATGTCGTTGTCGTAAATGATAGTGTTGACCGTAAGATAGCTTTTGATATGGTGATCACGGCAGATAGCCGCGATATGGTGAAGATCGGCAATGGTGAAGTTATTGGACGATTTGGCACGCATATTCAACCCTTCGATACCGAAGTAGATGGAATCGGCGCCGCCCTGTATAGCCGCCGTCAACGATTCGTAAGATCCTGCCGGCGCCATTATCTCATAATCCTGAATAGATCGCATTGTTCTGTGATAATTTAGAAGTGCAAAGATAACCACTGTTGCACGATTTCACCCAATCATTGTTGAATAAAGTCTGTTTTGTCCATCAGAAGAGATAATTTACTGAAACAAGGTTGTCTTAATAAACGTAGTTGTACAGAAGAGATTCACTCATTCCTGTTCTTCCCGCAACTCTTCAGCCAGATCCATACTTCTCCATTGATTAGGCGAAATATTGGTGATCTGTTTGAACCAGCGCGAGAAATTATAGGATTGAGGGATTCCCACCATACTGCTGATCTCTTTTACCGGTTTGTAGGGATGCATCCGGAGTATTGTTTTGGCTTCTTCGATCCGCAGGTTGTGCAGCCATTTCTGGAATGTGCAGCCAAGGTATTTGTTGAGATAAACCGAAAGATAAGTATGATTCGTACCTATTTCTCTTGCCACCATCTTGATCGTCAGTGAATCCCGGCAGTATCTTTTCGATTTACACCACAATTCTATCGCTTCGGCCAAGCCTACACAATATTGCTCCTCCGCCGGTATCAACCGCCCATTACCGAAAATATTCGCCTTGGCTATCGCCTCCTCGCAATTTATCTCCTCTTTTCTCGTTTCACTTATCTGTTCAAATACCGAAGCGTAATTCATCAGTCGAATAGCGAAATAGAGATAAAATAGAGTCGACATGATCCGCAAAGGGAGGCACAATTCAACGAAATAAAAACTCATCAAGTTTATCAAAGCTAATCCTAATGTCATATTGAGGACACCATTCATCCATGAAAAGCGCAAACTACCGTCGGAAAAATTTTCCATGGCACGGACACTTGCCAAATATTCTTTCCGGCAAATATACACAGTCCACAAAATTTGTATCGCATACACCGCCCCCATCATAAATGAAGCCAGCCGTGTAACGGAATGGTCCAGCAGCATCACCGCACCAACCAATAAGATCATCGGCATGAAGAAAAAAATATAACGCCGGAATAAATGAAAGCTCCGTTCCGATGATTCCTGAAGCAACAGATAGGCATACCCGTTAAGCGCGGCATGGATCATACTCACTGCCGACATAACATATATCTGGGCATATCCATTCAATCGGGCATCGGGTAAGAAGATCAGATCAGTCGCCCCCGTAATACCGATCAGCAGGAAAGCGGCAGCAAACACTCTCCGGCCTGAGACATAAGGTGCCAATTTTTTGTCGTGGGGAGTGTATGCGGTCAACAACACCAGCCCCATTGAAAGAAAAAACACGGTATAGGCAACGGTAACATAAACAAAGATTAACTCCATAATTTTATCTCAATATGGACAAAAGTAGTAAGATATAACTGTCGAAAAAAGAAAAGTAATTGTTTTCTTTAAGAAAGTTCATGTTAAAATAAATTAAAACTCCTGCGTGCGCATCAAATTGATGGAGAAGCAAAATTTTATATGGATATTTATCGCAAAAATATTGATACACATGACATATGACACAATGAAAAGTCCGGTTTTCATCGGACAAGTAAAGATTGCGAACCGGGTAGTCATGCCGGCAATGGGCGTCAACCTCTCTTCTCCGGCAGGTGGTGTATCGGACGATATCATCACTTTTTATGAAACCCGGGCTCGGGGTGGTGTAGGGTTGATTATCAGTGAGATTACCCGGATTTCAGATGGAGAAGGTATCGGCGAGCCTTGTCAGCTCGCGGCACGCGGGATCGGGGATATTCCTGATTTACAAAGATTGATGGATGCGATACATAAGTATCCGACAAAACTATTCATCCAATTGCAACATCCCGGTATCATGGCATCACCGGCACTCATAGGCAGGCAAGCTGTGAGCGCCTCTTCCATTGAAGGGTGGCCGGGGAGTCCTGGCCGCTGTTTGGAGACGAATGAATGCGAGTCGCTCGTGGAAGCATTTATCCGTGGTGCGGAGGTAGCACGGCAGGCCGGTGCAGATGGTGTGGAACTGCATGCTGCGCACGGGTACCTGATCAACCAATTCCTGAGTCCCGCCTTTAATTTACGAACCGACAAGTGGGGCGGCGATTTTGAAGGACGGATGCGTTTTGTGACGGAAATCATAAAAGGGATAAAAAACCGTTGCGGCCAAAGCTTCCCTATTTCTGTCCGGATAAACGCCGAAGAAGCTATTCCCAATGGGATCCGGTTAGAGGAGTCGGCCAGGATTGCCATCGCCTTAGAGGATGCGGGAGCAGACGCCATCAACGTGAGTTGTTACAGCAAAGGATGCATCGATCCCGGCAGTTACCCGCAAGGGTGGAAAAAGTACATGGCGGAAGCCATAAAAAAAATGGTGAGCATACCGGTCATTACGGTTTGCAACATCAAAGAGCCGGAGATAGGAGAACAGTTATTGCAGGAAGGGGTATGCGACCTGATTGGGGTGGGTCGGGGACACCTTGCCGATCCGGAGTGGTGCAAGAAGTCGTTTGAAGGCCGCAAGGAGGAGATACGTTTATGCATCGGCTGCATGACCTGTTTTGAGGAGATATGCAAGCCGCACCGCGTGAAATGTGCGGTCAATCCGGTTACAGGCCGGGAAAGGGAATACTCGGCACCTCAAAAGAATGGCGAGGGAAGGAAGGTGGTCGTGGTCGGCGGTGGTCCCGCCGGTATCGAAGCGGCGCTGGTGCTGAAAGAGCGAAACTTCAAGCCGGTCATTTTTGAAGAGAAAAAACGCCTCGGAGGAGCATTGAATATAGCGGACAAAGGATATGGGAAAATGATCATGACCAAATATACCGATTCATTGATCACCCAAGTCAAAAAAGCCGGTATTGAAGTCCGGTATGACGAAATTGCCACTGTG
>JBAYRG010000354.1:0-3404 GCA_041676805.1 Proteiniphilum sp. | reverse complement strand
TTGAATTTAGTGAAAAGGTGAAAAGGTGCCTGAGTGATTAAGTGCCTTCCGGTTTGTGATCTTTTTTCAAATAATTCCTGTTTTTACCCGTAAAAACAGGAATTATTTTACAGTTGCAATTCTGGTGATCGCCTTGTCGGGTTCCATCCGTTGGCACAGCTTGTTGAAAGACATGGCCAGCGCCGGATCCACACGGGCCGATATCCAGGCGCACTCGATGAGTTTCTCCCGGAGTTGCGCCTGCCCCCGGAAGGTCATCTCCCCTTTGCTGTCCTTCTCCCCGCTGGAGTGTGACATCGGGACCAGGCCCATGTAGCCAGCCAGATTGTCCGAGTTAGGGAAACGGCTGATATCCTCCAGTTCCACCAGCAGGGCCATGGCCGTTACCAGTCCCACACCGGGAACCGAACGCAACAATTCATGATCTCCGCCATAACGGGGAGAGAGGGACAGCTCCCGTAATCTCCGGTTCGCCTCCAACAGTAATCCCCGCTGGTTTTTCACCGAACTTAACAGCAGGTCCAATGCCTTGTTCCCCTCAGGAGTGGTCAACCGGACTTCCTCCCCGAGCCATTTCATGAACCTGCGCGACCAGTGCGTCCCCGACTTTTCAAACTCCGGGGGTAAGGAATCCCGTAAAAATACAGCAACGACTTCAAGCGTTGCTTCATCCGCGTCATATCCTTGACGATGGCATCGCGGGCTCGAACCAGGGTGCGGGCCTCAAGGGTATACTCACCGGGGACATGGATTCCCGTCAGTTCATTGCCCCGCAGGGAACGGGCTATCTTACGGCTGTCCACAGCGTCGGTCTTCTGCACGTTTTCCTTTTGACCGGTCGGCACGTCGGCCGGATTGACGATGATATTATTTATCCCCATCGATGTCAGTTTATAATGGAGTCAAAAACCGCTGAATCCTGCTTCATAAGCCGACAGGTAACTCCCGTTCGGGAAGTGCCGGTGCAGATACTCCAACAACGTCTCAGCTTTGGCCGGCTGGGTGAACGTCTTGTGGTGCAAGCGCTCGGTCATGATTGTGACTGTCCAGCTTTTTAAATGCACGTCGATTCCAACGTAAATGTTTTGACCTTCAAAATTTAATTCGTTACTTTGTCTTGGCATGAGCTTTGAGTTTTATTAGGTTTATTATTTGCTTTTACAAATGTAATAATTCTCTTGGCTTATGCTGTTTATACCGGCAATTCAAATTACAAACATAGGAACTAAACTCGTTGACTTTTGGCTTAAAAACAAGGGGAAGATGCAAGGAAATAACTATCAGATAGACAAGGATCCTTTACTAGAAATTCCTATTTATGCTCCCTCAAAAAACACTCAATTAATAATCGCTAAGTTGGTTGATTATATTATCTACCTTAAAGGAGTTAACAGAAAAATAAGTGACTACACGACGAACGAGACCTTAGTTTCTATGTTTGAAAAGGTGATAGATGCGATAATCTATGAGTTATATTTTACAGATGAAATTCAATCACAACAAATGGATGTGATTCATTTAGTGGCAGAGTCTCTCAAACAAATAGATTCAAAACCGGTAGAAGAACAAATTATATTTCTGTTCAATGATTGGAGTGATTCTAAAAACGAAATACGAAACAGAGTTATTTTGCAAGAGACTCGCAGTAAAAGTGTATCTGAAATAATCAAATCGATGCAATATTGATAAGAAATAAGAACAATAATGACTGAAGGGGATTGACTATTCCTATTATTATGAAGAGAATGAGTAATATTTGAAAGAATTAGGATACTAAACTGATATTGTATGAAAACAACGGAAATATTAGATTTATTCGATCGTTTTGAAGCGGCCACTTCCGAATATGAAGGGATTGAATGTTGGAGTGCTCGTGAATTACAGATACTTTTGGGATACTCCAAATGGGAGAATTTTTCAAAAGTAATCGAAAAGGCTAAAGAATCCTGCATAAATGCAGGTGAATCTATTTTCGACCATTTTCCTGACGTCAGGAAAATGGTTAGGATTGGATCAGGTGCTGAAAAAGAAATCAACGACATGATTCTTACGCGTTACGCTTGTTACCTCATTGCTCAAAATGGTGATAGCCGCAAACCCGAAATTGCTTTTGCTCAAAACTATTTTGCAATACAAACCAGAAGGGCCGAAATCATCGAAAAGCGACTTTTGGAGGCTGAACGGGTAAAAGCCCGTGTAAAATTACAAGAAACAGAAAAGAACCTATCCGGTGTTTTATATGAAAGAGGAGTTGATGACAAAGGATTTGGTATAATTCGTTCAAAAGGCGATCAGGCTTTATTTGGACTTAACACGGCACTATTAAAAAGAAGGATGGGCGTACCGGTCAATAGGCCTTTGGCAGATTTTTTGCCGACCGTAAGCATAAAAGCGAAAGATTTTGCCGCGGCAATGACAACAGAAAATGTACAGCTAAAAAACTTATCTGGCCAGACACCCATTGAAAAAGAGCATATCGAAAATAACCGGGGCGTTCGAAAAATAATGATTGAGAGAGGTTTAAAACCTGAAAATCTACCTCCCGCAGAAGATATGAAAAAAGTGGAAAGACGATTGAAAAGCGAAGAAAAGAAATTAACAGGAAAAAGAAATTGAAGAGGTACGTAGAGAAGGTTGCATCAACGAAACGTTCCTTGTAGTCAGGGATCGTGAACTGGAAGAACTTGGCGAATACCGCACAAAATGACTCGTGATGAAAACTTGGAATGAGTTTGGATTGATAAACGACCAATTAAATAAGTGGAATTTATGGAGAATGTACGCATTAGTATACCCGAATTAGATGAGAGAGGACTTACATATGAGGAATCCTTTCGCATCATTGTAATCATGCTTAATCATGAGTTGTATTACCTGAAGAATTTACATCCTTCTGAGGCTATAGATGACTTAGACGCATATCCACTTCAAGTTGCGCAAAGAATTGTGAATACGGCATATACACTTCATTCTATTATAGAACGAGATAAAGACTATGTTGTCGCAAATATAATTGTACGTTCCATTGCAGATTATGTATCATCATTCATCCTAATCTACAATGAGGCAGATGAAGGGAAAAAGGTTTTGCGCCATTATCTGTATATAATAGATGGGCTACAAGGTCGGCTCAATCAACTACCGGAGAAACTGTTTAATGATGGACAATTGGTTCAAGCCGAATATGAGGCTCTTTCCAAACAGATTGAAGAAGCAAAAGCAAATTATCAAGCAATTTACGATTTTTCAATCAAGCAGATTAGGAATTTACCCAATTACAGTGGGCACAAAGCTGTTATATATAAACTTATCCGTAAGGCGAATTGGAGATTCAAATCGCTTACAATAATTAATATGGATAAAAATACTCTCAAATGGAATGATCTATACTCATATCTTAATCT
>JBAYRG010000353.1:0-3409 GCA_041676805.1 Proteiniphilum sp. | reverse complement strand
TTATTTCTGGTTCAAGGTACAGGTGAAAGGGTTACGTGGGGGACATTCGGGTAGTGATATCGACAAAAAACTGGCCAATGCCAATAAGATACTCACCCGTTTTTTGCATTCCATCACAAGGAAGAAATATGGCATGCTCCTCTCCGAGATAGGTGGGGGGAACCTACATAACGCCATCCCACGCGAAGCATACGCTCTATTGGGTGTAAAAGAGAAATACAAAGAAGATATAAGGGTAAAAATCAATACTTTCCTGGCTCAGGTACAAGACGAATACAAACATACCGATCCAGGCCTCAATATCCAACTCGAATCGACGCAGATCCCATCGAAAGTGATCAATAAAAAAACCACCGGGAAACTGATCAGCGCATTGTATGCCTGTCCCCATGGTGTTATTGGCATGAGTCACGAAATCCCGGGACTGGTAGAGACTTCTACCAATTTAGCCGCTGTGAAGATGATCGACAATCAGCTGATCGAAATCGGCACCAGCCAGCGCAGTTCCGTGGAGTCTCAAAAAGATTATGTGGTGAATATGGTATCATCGGTATTTGAACTGGCCGGCGCCAAGATCACCCATAACGACGGATATCCGGGATGGCAACCCAATCCTGATTCCGACATACTCAAACACGCGCAAAAAGAGTACGAAGCGCTTTTCGGCAAAAGCCCCAAGGTGAAAGCGATCCATGCAGGCCTCGAATGTGGATTGTTCCTCGAGAAATATCCGCATCTCGACATGATTTCGATCGGGCCGGACATGACAGATGTACATTCACCCGACGAACAAATGAAGATCTCTTCGGTGCCCAAGTTCTGGGATTTCCTGGTGAAAATTCTGGAAAATATGCCAGAGAAGAATTAAAATCCGGGAATAATGCGCTATTTCGTCATTGTCGGTTTTTTACTGATTATCCATACTACGGGAGTCGTTGCACAAAACGACTTTCGTATTATGTTTTACAACGTGGAAAATCTGTTCGACATCCATGATGATCCCGAAAAAGAAGATGATGATTTCCTGCCGGATGGTTTTATGCGGTGGACACCGTGGAAATACTGGGAGAAATTGCGCAATATCGGCCGTGTGATTACGGCGGTCGGTGGCATGCAATCCCCCGCATTGATCGGGTTGTGCGAGGTAGAAAACGACTCGGTACTTTTCGACCTCACAAAAAGATCCCCCCTGCGGGCACAGGAGTATGATTATATTATTTCCAATTCGCCCGATGACCGGGGGATCGATGTGGCACTGCTCTATCAACGTCATCAATTCAAGCCATTGCAGACCAATGAATATGAGATAAAGTTCAAACACAAAAAAGCCAGGCCAACGCGTAACATTCTTCATGTCACGGGAGAGGTGCTCAACGGCAATATCCTCGATCTATTTGTCTGCCACTTCCCCTCACGCAGTGGTGGACAACGGGAGAGCGAACCCGCACGCATAGAGGCGGCAACCCTCCTAAGAAACAAAGTCGACAGCCTGTTTGCCATCCGGGAAAATGCCCATATCATCATTATGGGTGATTTCAACGATTATCCGACCAATAAAAGTATCTCCCGGATACTGGGAGCAAGAAATATTCACTCGCCCCTTAAAAAAGAGCAGTTGTACAATCTCTTCCTCCACCGGATCAAAGAGCCGGATTTCGGCAGCTACAAATACCAGGGGAAATGGGATCTCCTCGACCAGTTTATCGTCAGCGGAAATCTTTTAATAAAAGGGAATACCATTCAAGTGAAAAACAATGAAGCACATATCTTTAAAGCCGATTTCCTGCTGGAAGACGACGGGAAGTATTATGGCAAGAAACCTTACCGCACAAATCTGGGTCCACGCTATATTGGTGGCTTCAGCGACCACCTCCCTATCTATATGGATCTGACTCTCATTTTAGAACAACCATAAACATATCTGACATATTTTTTCAAACTTTATCATAATATTTTTCCTTATATCCATAAATAAGTTCTATATTTGTATTTCGTAGCGACAGGAAAGTATAACAAATTAAACATATCGCACTTATGAATCCATTTCTTATTAACTTGAACGGATGGGAAATACCTATTATAGTTTTGGTGGTCTTAATCCTTTTCGGAGGTAAAAAAATACCTGAATTTATGAAAGGTCTCGGTAAAGGCATCAATAGCTTTAAAAAAGGATTAAAGGATATTGAAGAGGATATCAAAGCCGAACCGACAGATAACAACTCAAACAACTAACAATTAAAAAGCAACGGAGAAAACCGGCCAGAACAAGATCGGGTGGGTTTTCTCTTGTACTATTACCATAAGAGTTTGTATTTCGAAGACAAAAGAGCCAAAAACCGGTTGTCTCCGTTTATTTACATGTCTATTATATAGAGCAGGATAGAAATGTCAGAGAAGGAAATGTCTTTTTGGGATCACCTGGAGGAATTCCGATGGACCATCATACGGGTTATCATTGCAGTTCTGGTTTTCTCTGTCGCGGGTTTCATCATTATTCCCAAAATCTTCGACGCCATCATCATGGCACCCTGTTCGTCTGATTTTATCACTTACCGCTTCTTTGAAAAGGGGAGTCAATATATCCCCTTCTTGCCAGACTTCTCGGCCGATTCATTTGTTGTGGACATGCTCAACATCAATATGACCACACAGTTTATGACCTACATCTCTACCTCGTTGATGTTTGGCGTACTCTGCACCATTCCCTACATATTATATGAAGTATGGAAATTTATAAGTCCCGCACTCTATGAGAACGAGGCAAAAGGAGTAAAGACTGCTTTCGGATTTGGAGGATTCATGTTTGTCATCGGTTGTCTAGTCGGTTATTTTGTAGTATTCCCCCTGATATTCCGTTTCCTGATTACCTTTGAGTTAAGTGAAGCTATAAAAAACTCAATTTCGCTCGACTCTTATATGAACAACTTCTATACCCTTATCCTGATCATGGGGTTGGTATTCGAACTGCCACTGGTATTCTGGCTGTTGTCCAAACTGGGATTGGTCTACCGTTCTTTCTTCCGCAAATTCCGCCGTCATGCCGTAGTGGGCTCACTCCTGGCGGCTGCGCTTATCACTCCCTCGGGAGACCCATTCTCCCTCTTCGTGGTGACCATCCCCATCTATATGTTATGGGAAATCAGTGCCTTTATAGTGCAGAAAGATCCACCTGAAGAGGAGGAGGAAGAAGAAGAAGAAAACCTTCCGGCACTATTCGAGTAGAAGTCTTCATTTTAGAGCGATCACTTCTATTTCCACCAGTGCATTTTTTGGAAGAGCTTCCACTGCAAAAGCAGAACGAGCCGGGAAAGCACCACTGAAACAGCTGCCATACACTTCATTCATCTCACCGAAGAGCGACATATCATCCAGGAACACCGTCGTCTTCACAATGTGATCCATTGTCACG
>JBAYRG010000352.1:0-3413 GCA_041676805.1 Proteiniphilum sp. | reverse complement strand
TGTGGAGAAAAGATGGATTCGTGGCTGATATTTACTCATATTTATAGAACAAAGGAGGTGCCTCGATATCACCCGGACAAGCTCGATACCGTACTCGGATTTTTCCTTGCCCCTGGGTATAAACAGCACGCCTGTAAGTGAATGAATAAATGGGTTCGATTTGACGACTTGATAATGTGATGATTAGTTGATTTGGGTAATTAGTTGATGAGGATAGGATGGTGATGATCCCGATAACTTGTCCCGATTTATCGGGGAATCGGGACAACTTATTCCAATCTTCGGGAGGTAGTGATGATGTGATGTCAAAATAAAACCTTAAAAAATTGTACCTTTGACGACGATTTTGATTGAAATCAGTATTTACTCAAGTTTCGCAAAATATCGTAGGACGAATACTTTAGTTGTAATCATACGGTTTGCGAGACTTAAATTATTTATTATGAAGAAAATGAACAAGAATTATTATAAAGAGAAGATAGAGGGGAATGCCATAGAGTTGAACAAAGTGAAATCGCGGTTAAGGATATTTCCATTCCTGAAACTTCTGTTTTTTCTTACGGCTGTTATCCTTGTGGTCGCCACCTATCAGTGGGGGTGGGAGAGGACGACCTGTTTTGTATCTGCGACGCTCTCTCTTGTAATCTTCTCTTTG
This sequence comes from Proteiniphilum sp., assembly GCA_041676805.1. Classification (GTDB taxonomy): domain Bacteria; phylum Bacteroidota; class Bacteroidia; order Bacteroidales; family Dysgonomonadaceae; genus Proteiniphilum. The sequence continues at coordinate 2,758 of JBAYRG010000352.1, read as the reverse complement.
CTCTACAGATGGGATGAGCATTATTTGCAAAAGAGGGTTTATTACATGGCTTTGCATAGTGTATATACCAACGAGATCAGTTTTTTAGAGAGAGATTATACTCCTTTCGATAACGGGGAGCGATTTATCAATAAAAAACATCCCTACTCTTATGACCTGGATATTTTTGGAGAGAACTCTATCTATCATATGATCAACAGGACAGTGACAGATGAGGCCGGTGCTATTTTAGCGGAAAAGTTGAGTTCGATTCCCGATAGTGAGGAGAAAATTCTTTCCCGCCAGAAGTCGCTTTCGGAATTAGTGCTGAAAGATGATTTCAGACATCATTTTATGGCTACCTGTAAAGGGTTCGATGAAGAGAAAAATAATTACAAATTGATTACCGGACACAAAAATAACAATGCCCGGTTGACCTCCAAAACAGGATTGATCCTTATCTGCCTTTCCATTGCCATCACAGTCGCATCGGCACTATTGGCCTGGATGGGCATTCTCCCCTGGTCGTTGTTTATCACCTTGTTTATGATGCAACTTTTCATCCCGATGACCTTTAACAAGGTGTTGAACAGGGTTGGTTCCGATATCGGTTTCCTTCATAAAAATACCCGGATCCATGCCGATTTGTTACATATCTTGCATCAGGAAACCTTTGATGCTGTTGAAAACCGGAATTTGAAAGAGGGACTATTCGCCACTCATAACTCCCGTGAAGCATTGAAAGAACTTTCTTCCCTGTTGAAGAAATTCGACCAGCGCAATAATGCTTATATTCTTGTGCTGCTCAATGGTTTTTTTCTGAGGGATCTGTTCCTGTTACGCCAGTTCTATCGGTGGAAAGATAATTATCTGGATCATGTTCAATCCTGGATCACCGCATTGGCAGAGATGGAAGCGAGGGTGTCACAGGCTACTTATATGTTCAACCTGCCTGAATTTGTACAGCCGGAAATCACAGAAAACCCGGATATCCTTATCGATGCGATTGCGTTAGGACATCCGTTCATACCCAAAACCAAACGTGTGGACAACGATATCCAGATCAGCAAAAAACGGTTCCTGATCATCACGGGTGCGAATATGGCGGGCAAGAGCACCTTCTTGCGGACGCTGGGTGCGAATTATATCCTTGCGGTCAATGGTATGAATGTGTGTGCTTCGAAGTTCAGTTTCTCGCTCTTCAACCTTTTTAGCAGTATGCGTAATACCGACGACCTCTCATCAGGCACCTCTTATTTTAAGGCGGAACTGGAGCGGATGAGGGAGTTGATCAGGTATTGCCGCACCCACCGTCATACGTTGATCATTTTGGACGAGTTGTTGAAAGGCACCAATTCGAAAGATAAACTCGACGGATCGGTATTGTTCCTGAAAAAAATGTCGGAATTGCCGGTAACAGGGGTTATTGCAACCCATGATCTGGAATTGGCCAAATTAGAGAATGAGTCGCCCGGCTTGTTTCAAAATTATTGTTTCGAGATATCCCTTTCCGAAGAAGAGCACTATAGCTATAAGATACAACGCGGAGTTTCCAGAAACCTCAATGCCACCTATCTGTTACAAAAAATCTTGTCGGAAGAGTTGTGATATGCTTGTTTACGTTTCCTAAGTAAAGTTTAAAAAATAACACATCAAAGTTAGTTTTGAGTAACCAGGTAATTCCATTTAGGAATCTGGTCGTCAAAGATGATGTGTTTATTGATATTTTCCTTGAAATCATCGGTTACTTTTCTACCGGTTTGATAGGTCTTATCATTGATATTGACCTTCACGGTTAAGCCCGTGGCGGTAGATGTTTCCGAAGCAAGTTCTTTGACAATTTGGATGTCGTGAAAAATGGCCCCTTGCCAAGCCCTGTGCAAATGGGAGAAGAGTTTGTGTTCTATCGGATTCCATTTTGAGCAATACGCGGGATAATGTGCGACCAGAATATTCATTCCCAACAGCTTTGACAGCTTACAAAAATCATGTTTCACAATATAATGCAGGCAGGCGTTGGAACCTCCCCCGTCGCATAGCAGCAGCATGCTTCCAGCATCAGGATAAACCCATTGTAATTCTGTTTGCCAATAGTAAAGCAGGTTGTCGCAAACAAATTCGGAAGTGTCCTTGCTTGTACCCAGGGAGATATAACCTTTGTTTTCAAAGCAATCGTATATCCCATGGGGAATCACTATTCCCGAAGCGTGGGATTGAAAGTCATGATCCAATACCTTGCGCTTTTCCTTGCCGTAATAAGATTCGCCGCGGTCGAAATTTCCAAGCATTTCCTTCTGCTTGGTGTCAATGCTCAAGACCGGAAGTCCGGCTTCGCAAAACGCCTTTTTCAATCTTGCTATCTTCTTGAATTGGGCATCCCTGTTTTCAGGATTGCCTAGGCATTGTTCTTTGGAATACCTGCGTTTGCTATAACCCAATTCTTTCAATAGGTTGGATACCAGGTAATAACTCGTGTCTTCTCCAAGGATTTGCATTTTCCTGCATATCTTTGAGGGAGAAAGGTTCACCCAGTAGACCGCGGAATTGGTCGGAAGTCCGGCCTCATAATCCGCGATTACGGACTTGAGAACATCTGCCGCTTCCGAGTTTTCAGGCGTTTTTTTTTCTGCCACCGCCTTGTTTGCGAATGCGGTTCCCGGGGACTGATATGCCTTGATTTATCTCTGATATGCCTCTGCGAAGGGCACTCACGCTGATGCCAAAGGCCCTGTGTACGGCGCTTTGCCCACCATAACCAAGACTTAGGGCTTCAATCGCC
>JBAYRG010000351.1:0-3448 GCA_041676805.1 Proteiniphilum sp. | reverse complement strand
GGTGAGGGACCCAACCGCGCACCCTATTTCCTGGAGCAGATGATCTATACCTCCCATAATGTATACAACGTGGATGAATGTACCCCCCACTCCATCGACGACTACCGGGCACAGTTGTGGAACGAGGTGATGAGAGATTAATGTGCCAATGTGATTAATGTGACTAATGTGCCAATGTGACAAACAACGTTCAACGGAGCGAAGTGTAGTTAAATGTGCTAATAAGAATAATGAAACTAATTAGACTAATTAGAAAAGTCTGAAGTTAAGGAGTAAAGAATTCATTTTCAACTTTCAATTGTCAATTGTCAATTAAAAAGAAGACCATATGGATTACAGGTGCTTCATCGGGTATCGGTGAAGCATGTGCCTATCTCTATGCGCGGCAGGGGGTCAACCTGATCCTTACCGCGACTCGGGCTGAGAAGTTGGCAGAAGTACAACAAGAGTGTATCCGGCTGGGAGCACAATGTGCGGTATTGCCTTTCGACCTGTCAAACCTGAAACATATCGACAAGTTGACAGACAACGCTATTGCTGCTTTCGGAAAGATCGATATCGCGTTTCTCAATGCCGGTATCAGCCAGCGTTCCAAAATATTGGAAACGGACGACAAAGTGGATGAAAAAATCATGGCCGTGAATTTCTTTGCCCCGGTAAAGATCAGTAAGCGGCTGCTGCCTGAAATGATTAATCAGGGTGGAGGTACTATCGCCGTCACCACCAGCATCTCCGGGAAATTCGGTTTCCCACTGCGATCAGCTTATGCTTCATCCAAATTTGCCCTTTACGGTTTTTTTGAAACCCTTCAGGCAGAATATTGGGACCAAAATATCCGTGTGGTGATGGTCTGTCCCGGACGGGTCAGGACCAATATCTCCTATAATGCGCTGGAAGCCGATGGCAAGAAACATGGCCAGATGGATGAGGGACAAGACAGCGGTATTTCTCCGGAGAAAGCGGCAAAGAAGATCGTGAAAGCAATCGAGAAACAGAAACCGGAAGTGCTTGTCGGTGGTAAAGAGTTGCTGATGGTATACATCAAGCGATTCTTTCCCGGACTGGCACGAAAGATGGTCAGGAAAATCAAAACAACATAATTGTAGTAAACAAGTTTATACATCTTATGTCTTGATTCCTGGCTCTTGTATCTAAATTTCAACTCATATGGAAGACAAATATATTATTGCAGGTATTCAACAGGTAGGAATTGGCGTGGAAAACCTCTACGAAGCATGGAAAGAGTATATCGACCTGTTCAATATGGATATCCGTATCCTGGAAGATGATAAAATTGCGGAGCTGATGTTGCCCTACACCGGAGGAAAACCGCAACGGCGCCACGCCCTGATCGCCATCAACATGCAGGGCGGCGGCGGCTTTGAAGTATGGCAATACTCCGAACGGAAACCCCAACCACTCGGATTTACCCTGAATATGGGCGATCTGGGTGTACTGGTTTGTAAGGTCAAAAGCAGGAACGTAGCACAAACCTTTCAAGAATTTTCCAACAATCCAAAAGCCAATATCCTTGGCGGACTCCATCAAAATATCGACGGCCATCAGACTTTTTATCTGAGAGACAGTTACGGGAACCTGTTCCAATTGATACAGGACGACTATATCTTCAAAGATGAGGGGCGATCGACCGGCGGTGCGGTCGGCGTGACCATTGGCGTGACCGATATCGACAAGGCAATGACAGTTTACCGCGACATTCTGGGGTATGACAAAATCATCGCCGATGAGACAGCTATTTTTCCCGATTTCGAGGCGCTTCCTTCAGGTATGCAACAATTTCGCCGCCGTCTGCTGACACACTCACAACCAAGAAAAGGAAGCCTTAGCGAACTCTTCGGTCCCTCTTACATCGAACTGGTACAGGCATTGGAACGCACTCCAAAAAAACTCTATGAAGGACGCTTCTGGGGTGATCCCGGCTTTATCCAAGTCTGTTTCGATATCCGCAATATGGATGCGTTGCGTGAAAAGTGTGCACAGTTGGGACATCCATTTACAGTAGATACCACCCGAAATATCAAGGAGGGCAATTCATTCGATATGGGCGATGCGGCAGGACAGTTTGCTTATATCGAAGATCCGGACGGCACACTGATCGAATTTGTGGAGACACACAAAATACCGGTCGCAAAAAAACTGGGACTGAGTCTTAACCTCAAAAACAGGGATCCTCAGAAACCACTTCCCCGATGGATGTTGGGTATGCTCCGGTTTATGAGGGTGAAACTGGAAAGTCTCCAATAGCTGAGTAACAATTTTGAAAAAGTGCATCAAAGATTATCCAGCGGACTTTTTATCTTCGATTGAGAAATGTCTGTAATACGGGTGTAAATCTCGGTGGTTTTAATGGATTGATGGCCAAGAAGTTTTTGGATATAACGGATATCCGTCCCCGATTCGAGCAGATGAGTGGCGAAACAATGGCGAAGCACATGGGGAGTAACCCGCTTTTTTATCCCCGCTTTTGCCGCAGCATTTTTCACAACCATCTGCACCGATTTTTCAGCATACATCCCTCCACCCTGTCCTTCAAAAAGATATTCTTTGGGCTTGAATTCTTTGAAATAAACGCGCAAATCGTCCAACAAAGTCTGCGAAAGCATCACAACGCGGTCTTTGTTTCCTTTTGCATTTTTTATAAGAAGTAGCATATTTGTTGAATCAATATCCTTGATCTTCAAATGAATCAACTCACCCAGCCTCAGCCCGGAGCCATAAAGCAACTTCAAAATGCAGCGGTGTTTCTTGTTTTCGACCGAATCAAACAGCCTCCTGATTTCGGCTGTCGTCAGGTAATCGGGCAAACGGTGCGATTTGCGCGTCGGATACAGATGGCGGATATTCAAATTCCTACCATATAGTGCCTTGTAGAACTTGTCGATAGAGGCGACTATCATGCGTTGATGCGAACTGCCAATTTTTTGTTTCTCAATTTTCCAAAGAATGTATTTTTCGATTACTTCTTCGTCTATTTCATCGGGTTGTGCAAATTTTTTCCGGGCAAGCTCCAAGAAACTCTTCACCGAACTGATGTAATTCCGTATAGAGTTGGTGCTGTAACGCTGCAAAACCAGCTTCCGCTCAAATTCCCTGATAAGTGCTTCTACATCCATACAATATCACGCTAAAACTGTGTTTACAAAAATAGTAAAACATTCGTAAACGCAAAAATATTTTTGAATATTTATTTATTTTATCAATCTACTTATCAGATATCTAAAAACAAAAATCACTTTATCTCATTATAGCAGTTTACGAATGTTATATAGTTTATATTTACGAATGTTGTATATTTAGTGCGTAAATAAAACGTTGGCTGCCATGTTAAAAAGACTCGCAGATAAATGAATAAGGATAGCACATACTGATTTAAAATGCTAGATTAAGATTGAATACAATGACTGAGACTAAATTGGAACATATCTTG
>JBAYRG010000350.1:0-3480 GCA_041676805.1 Proteiniphilum sp. | reverse complement strand
CATCATAGGAGCATACCGCTCATACAACACCTTTTGGGCATTACGATCCTGTTTCTTACATGCTATGACAAGTTGCGAATCATCCATCCTTAACCGCAGTTCATTTTATTAGATGAAAAACAAGAAAAAACGCTGCGTGAATCGGTAAGCTTTTATCTCTATTTATGTTTTTTTAAGAAATAAACATCCTTGCCATCTATGCGTAATTTTCACGCATCAAAATTACTACCAACAGTAAAAACCTACAAATGAAATTAATTAAGAATATGTAAATTAAATTGGGGTATAATTCTTTTTTCGCTATTTTTGTACTACTTAATCAATTAATAATTACTCTATGAAGGATTTTCTAAAAATCGTACTTGCATCCGCTTTGGGTTTTGTCATCGCGAATATTCTCTTTTCCATGATTGCCATGATCTTCCTCTTTGGGGCAATGGGCTCCTTTATGGGCTCCATGCCGACCGGTGAGAAATTTATCCTCCAGGACAATACGGTATTGAATCTCCGTCTGAACGGTCCCATCACCGAGCGTACCCCTGAAGAAGATCCGTTCACCTCCATGATGGGCTCCAATCGTCCTTTACCTATGGGCTTGAACGATATTGTGAGCGCCATCAGGAAGGCAAAGAATAATGATAAAATAAAAGGAATTTACATCGACTCCCGTACCCTGTCAGCCTCTATGGCCACATTAGCTGAGATCCGCCATGAACTGGAGAGTTTCAAGGAGAGCGGGAAATTTGTCGTTGCTTATGCCGACACCTATACACAAGGGGGGTATTACCTGGCATCCATCGCAGACAAAGTAGCTATCAATCCACAGGGAATGCTCGATCTCCATGGATTAGCCTCGATTCCAACTTTTTATAAGGATGCACTCGACAAGTTGGGCATCGAAATGCAGATATTCAAGGTGGGAACCTATAAATCGGCAGTGGAGCCGTTTACTCAGAACGAGATGAGTGAAGCCAACCGTGAACAGGTGAGCTCTTACCTGAACGATATGTGGAGTTTCCTCAGAAGTGATCTGGCGGAAACGCGTTCACTCACTATTGCCGACATCGACTTGCTGGCCAATAGCCTGCCTGCCGTGCAATCGGCCGATTTCCTGCTCTCTTCGAATCTGGTTGACACCCTCCTGTATGAAACAGAGATGAAAAATTATCTGAGGAGCCTGCTCGATATCGATGTAGATGCAAAGATCTCGTCGGCGACAGTGGCCAATATGAAATCGGTAACCACCAAAACCGTGAAGAAGACCGACAATACCATCGCTCTCCTATACGCATATGGGAATATTGTTTCTGGTACCGGTTCATCCAATATCCAGGATAAATATATGGTGGATCAGATTGAGAAACTGAGGAAAGATAAGGAGATCAAAGCGGTGGTGTTCCGTATCAACTCGGGAGGGGGAAGTGCTTACGCTTCAGAACAGATCTGGAAAGCCATTTCCGACCTGAAGAATGAAAAACCGGTTGTGGTCTCTATGGGCGACCTGGCGGCATCGGGGGGGTATTATATCGCATGCAACGCCGATAAGATTGTGGCCCAGCCCACCACGCTGACCGGATCAATCGGCATTTTCGGGGCTATTCCTAATTTTGAGGGAACGACCAAAAAGCTGGGTATATCTACCGATCAGGTAAAGACAAACGAGTTTTCCGACTTCGGCAATCTCACCCGTCCATTCAACGAAAGAGAAAAAGAGATGATGCAAGCCATGATCGAAAGAGGTTATGACCTGTTCCTCACCCGCTGTGCGGAAGGACGCGACATGCCCAAAGACTCGATGGCTCTTTATGCTGAAGGCCGTGTATGGACAGGGAACCAAGCCAAAGAGATCGGACTGGTGGATGAGCTGGGGGGTATTGGAAAAGCAATCGGGATAGCTGCGGAGATGGCTAATCTGGGTAAGAGTTACGTGGTATTTGAGTATCCCAAACTCCGCTCGAAATTCGAAGAATTGGTCAATCCCAAAAAGGAAGAATTGGTTGCCAGGACAATGAAAGAGTACCTGGGTGAAAGTTACGAGATGTTTATGTTATTGAAAGATATCAAAGAACAGGATTATATTCAAGCAAGAATTCCATACGAACTGAATATCTACTAATGGAAATGGACAAACCTTCCGTCGAAATACGTCGATCATTGTCACCGTTAGCATGGTTATACGGCCTTGGTGTGAATTTCCGGAACAGACTGTTCGATAAAAATATACTCAAACAAATATCTTTTGATATTCCGGTGATCTGTGTGGGCAACCTCACTGTGGGTGGCACAGGGAAAACCCCGCATATTGAATATCTCATCAGGTTGTTGGCACCGCAATACAAGGTGGCGGTGCTCAGCAGGGGCTACAAACGCAAAAGCAACGGCTTTATGATCGTCGACACCGATTCGAAAGCACGCAATGTGGGAGATGAACCCCTGCAAATCAAACAGAAATTCCCTGAAGCATTGGTAGTAGTCGATAAAGACCGGGTGAACGGTATCAGGAAAATTCTCTCTATCGAAAAAGAAGAACGTCCCGATGTGATCCTACTCGACGATGGGTTCCAACATCGCCATGTGAAACCATCACTCTCCATCCTGCTGGTAGATAGTAATCGTCCCATTTTTGAAGACCGTCTATTGCCGGTAGGATCATTACGTGAACCGTTGAAAGGAAAAGAGAGGGCATCTGTCGTGATCGTCACCAAATGCAATCCCGACATGCAACCCATCGATTTCCGTATCTATACGAACGGATTGAATCTCTATGCTTTTCAACAACTCTATTTCACCGGCTTCGACTACGGAATGATCATGCCTCTCTTCCCGGAGTTACAGGGAGAGCCGCTACAGCCATTGGATATTCGCAAGAGACATCTCTTTTTAGTGGCAGGCATAGCTTCACCCCAGCCTCTTGTGGATAAAGTGGAACTGATCACCTACAACCTCTACACAAAATTTTTTCCCGATCATCACTCTTTTAATGAAAAAGATATTCAGTCGATCAGGGAATTGATCAATACGGTAGAGGTAGATAACAATCACAAGATCATCCTCACCACCGAGAAAGATGCCGTCCGTCTCAGGGAGCTACCCTACCTCGATGAGGAGATGAAGAAAATGCTCTATTATATCCCGGTAGGTGTAACATTCATGGATGAGAAAGATCAAGAACAATTCAACAACAATATTTTAGGACATGTTAGAAACTATCAGACAAACAGCAGATTATCTGAAAAATAGAATCGGAGAAATACCCAATACAGCCATTATCCTGGGTACGGGACTGGGTGAACTGGCCCACGAAATTGAAGACAAGAACGAGATACCCTATACCGAAATCCCTAACTTCCCCATCTCCACGGTGGAAGGTCATAGTGGAAAACTGATCGTAGGCACCCTTGGCGGCAAGAAAGTGTTGGCCATGCAGGGACGTTTCCACTACTACGAAGGATACGACATGAAACAGGTCACTTTCCCCAT
>JBAYRG010000349.1:0-3484 GCA_041676805.1 Proteiniphilum sp. | reverse complement strand
TGCACCCTGTGACCAAAGGGCAAACCAGCCTTCTCTTTACGGGTGATAACCAGCAGATCGCCGGCGAGAAATTCGGATGGCATCCCGAAAACGGACAGGATAAATATATCCAACGACGTATGGGAGCTATCTTTGCCGACACTATGCGGAAAATCTTCCCATAAATGATAGACTCTTCCTATTCAGTGACACCACTTAATAATTGGTAATTTATAATATCCCATGCGAATAAAAGAAGTCCTCCAGACCATTGAACAGTTGGCCCCGCTGCCATTGCAGGAGAGTTATGACAATAGCGGGCTGCAGGTGGGTGATGCCAACCGCGAGGTGACCGGCATCCTGCTCTGCATCGATGTGACGGAGGATGTGATAGAAGAGGCCATCTCCTTAGGCTGTAATCTTGTTATCTCGCACCATCCCATCGCCTTCCGTCCGTTCAAATCGCTTACCGGGAAGAATTATGTGGAGCGATGCATGATACAGGCCATCAGGCACGATATCGCAATTTATGCCGCGCATACCAACCTCGATAATGCCCGCGGGGGAGTCAACTATAGACTGGCACAGATGCTGGAACTGCAGAATGTGAAAATCCTGCAACCACTTGAAAATGCACTGCTGAAGTTTGTCACTACCGTACCGCTCCAGTATGCCGAGAGCGTGAGAAACGCACTGTTCAATGCCGGCGCGGGACATATCGGGAATTACGACAGTTGCAGCTATAATCTTTCGGGAGAGGGAACATTCAGGGCTAAGGAAGGTGCCAATCCTCATATCGGTGAGATCGACCGGCTCCATTTTGAGCCCGAAGTAAGGATCGAGACCGTGATTCCTGTCATGAAACGGGAAGAGGTCCTGAGGGCATTGCTGGCAGTGCATCCCTATGAAGAACCGGTATTCGACCTTTATCCTATTGCCAATAACTGGCCACAACACGGTAGCGGAGTGGTGGGGGTATTGCCGGAGCCGATGCCGGAGCAGGAATTCCTATACCTCCTGAAGGATATATTCAATCTGCCCACCATACAGCATTCAAAAATGCAGGGACGGGAGATTCGTGATGTGGCGCTCTGTGGTGGTGCCGGTGCATTCCTAATCCCTCAGGCTATCACTTATGGAGCGGATGCATTCATTACTGGGGAAGCAAAATATAACGACTTCTTCGATGTGGAAGGACGCATTCTCCTGGCTGTAGTGGGTCATTATGAATCGGAAATCTGTACAAAAGAGATCTTTTTTGAAATTATTTCAAGAAAATTCCCTACCTTTGCACTACATAAATCGGCGTTCGATTCGAACCCGGTCAAATATCTGTAAAAAGGGCGGTCCGACTTGTTCCCGCGATTGCAGAGAAATGTGGTAATGAAACGATGAAAAGGTCGTTTGATTACTGCATTTTTTTGATTTAATGATGCAACTTACAATGCAGCAATTTACGAAACTTGAATAATAAACAGAAATAAATTATGGCAACAAGAAAGAAAAATGTTGAACAGGAAGTGTCGGTGGAAGATAAACTGAAATCACTTCATAAATTACAGTCTTATCTGTCGGAAATCGATAGAATTAAGACCTTGCGTGGTGAACTGCCCCTCGAGGTGGCCGACCTCGATGATGAGATTGCCGGTCTGGGTACCCGTATTAATAATTTCGAACTGGAATTAAAGCAACTCGATGAGAATACCAAACAGCAGAAAGGTAAGATCGAAACCAGTAAGGCTAAAATTGAAAAATATAATAAACAGCTTGAAAATGTGCGTAACAGTAAGGAGTACGACCATCTCTCCAAAGAGATAGAATTTGAAACGCTCGAGATAGAACTTTCCGAAAAATATATCCGTGAATATGGGCAGGAAGCCACCTCTGTCAAGGAACAGATCGAAGCGGCCAATGAACTGTTGAAAGATAAGACATCGGATCTGGAGCATAAAAAACAGGAGTTGGATGATATTGTGTCCGAAACCAAGGCGCAGGAAGAAAAAATCCGCGAAAAAGCAAAGAAGACCGAGGCAACCATTGAGCCTCGTTTGTTGACCGCCTTCAAGCGGATCCGTAAAAATGCCCGCAACGGCCTGGGAGTAGTACCCATTCAACGAGGTGCTTGTGGTGGATGCTTTAATAAGATACCGCCCCAAAAACAGATGGATATCAAATTGGGTAAAAAGATTATCGTGTGCGAATATTGCGGACGTATTATGATCGATCCGGAAATGGCAGGCGTTTGATAAAATCGAAGAAGGAGAATAGGGAAATATCTTAAAAGTTAATTGGAGAATTTTTTCTCCAATTTCTTTTTAAAATTTCTTTTTTTGGAGGGAAATAATGTATCTTTGCCTCCCGAAAGGAGGTGCTCCTTCAGTAATTATTCACAGCTTGTTATAACCTATTGATTTGTAATTGGTTTCAGTGAACTTAGACTATTTCTCGCAACGACATGATCCAAGCAAGCTTGGCTTCTGTCCCTATTGCTTGACGGAGTAGTTTTCAAAAAGATAACAAGTAAGGTTATTTATACAATACTATATGGCTAATCGAATAAAAATTAAGAAAGGCTTGCGAATTCCGTTGCTCGGCGATGCTGAAGAGACGCTAAGAGGTAGAGTGACAAGTGAATATATAAGGATTTGTCCGGAAGATTTTCACGGTGTTACCCCCAAATTGGCTGTCAAAATAGATGATACCGTGAAGGCTGGTGCGCCCTTGTTCTTTGATAAGAATTATCCCGGGATGTTTTTTGCTTCACCCGTCAGTGGTGTGGTCACTCACATAGAGCGTGGTGAAAAAAGGCGTATCCTCTATATTGAGGTGAAAGCCGACAGCACGAATCTGTACGAAGACTTTGGCAAAAAGACAGTGGCTTCGCTCTCTTCCGAGGAGGTGAAGAAATCGATCTTAGAGGCAGGTATCTGGTTCTTGATCAAGCAACGCCCCTACGATGTGGTGGCTGTGCCCGCCAAAGAACCGCGTGATATATTTGTAACCGGTTTTGATACGGCTCCGTTGGCGCCTTCTGCCGATTTTATACTGGATGGCTTGGAAGCTGACCTGCAGACCGGATTCGATGCCTTGGCCAAATTGACTACAGGGAAGGTTTATCTCTCTGTTAGCCCCAACATAACCAATAAAGCATTACGTGATGCGAGAAATGTGGTCATTACAGAGTTTGATGGACCGCATCCCGCAGGAAACGTTGGTGTACAGATCAACCATATCAAACCGGTGAACAGGGGTGAGACCGTATGGACCCTCAGTGCTCCCGATGTGGCAATTATTGGACGCCTCTTCAACCAGGGTGTTGTGGATCTTACCCGTACGGTAGCCCTTACCGGATCGGAAGTAAAACAGACCGGTTACTACCGGATGGTGATCGGCACACAGTTGAATTCGATTTTCAAGGGGAATGTGACGGAAGGAATCTCGCTGAGATATATTAGCGGAAACCCGCTCACAGGACGTAAGATTGATGCGGATGGCGTACTTCGTG
>JBAYRG010000348.1:0-3500 GCA_041676805.1 Proteiniphilum sp. | reverse complement strand
GTGATAAAAATGAACTTTTTGTACATCATCGATTCACAATTAATTTGTCGTGAAATATCTTTGTAGGTCCACCGTTTATGGATGGTGGATCATCAGAGAATTATTGGATTTCTCAATCCATGTGGAACAGTTCTTCCAAAGGTATGGAGACTGGAGAGTTGTCCTCATTTACTTCCATTATGTCCGCCATATAATTCCACCACTTTTGTACTATCGGGTTTGTGCCAATTTCCTGGGAAGATTGTCCTCCTTTTATTTTTTGGACTGCAAACAGCATATTTGTTTCCCTGTCCCAAAATATAGAGTAATCCCGCACACCGGTGTCGGATAATAGTTTCTTTAATTCCGGCCAGATAGCCGAGTGTCTCTTTTCATACTCTTCTTCTAATCCCGGTTTTAAAAACATCTTAAAAGCTACTCGTTTCATGTCAGGTTTAATTGAATGGGTTAAGTTTTTTAAATCGTTATTTTGTAGAGATGTACCGAATAGGATGAAAATTGATCTGTGAACTTTTTGCCATCCTTCATATCTATCAACCGGTCTTCACCGATTACTTCCACTCTTTTTCCTTTTTGAATGGAGAAAGAGGCTGTGGTGTTACCCGGCCTCATCGACACAGTGAAGATATAAAATGTGTCATCAATTTTTTTCACAATATGATCTATTGGAATTCCGGGGTTACTGCTGCTTATTGAAACATAGTCCTGAATTGTGGGGCTGTTGAGAACGGGAGCCAATGCGGCAATCTGTTCATTAATTTTTCCCACCTCGAGGATCATCTCTTTATCATGTAAAAGAGCGGCAGCTTCAGTCCTCCCTGCAAAAGAGTGACAAAAATAACCGATTCCCGATACTCCGTGGATTAAGGCCATCCATACTTGCGATTTCACCTCTTCGGGTGTTGGCCTCCGCCCTCCTTTATTGATTTGGGTCGTTTCTATCCAGCACCATATTGGTTTTGAATAACCGGACTACTCCCGTAAACTGTCCACGCCTTTGGCTACATACCATAAACTGTCCCTCACCTCTTTTTCATTGCTGTTGACCGGATATATATCGAACGATGCGATATCGCACCCTTTCAAATAACCGTCATTTGATATCTTATACATATCCGTTTTGCCGCTACATTCACCCCTGCCTACCCAATGGGTGGCTGCTATCCCCCTGCCGAGATTCAGGTAGACCGGGCGTGAGGGATCGGTCAATTTCAACTCATTGTAATAGTCGATGATCTTAGAAGGTTCAATACAGGGGTCGTAGCTGTTTGTGACTGGGTTCCACTGCGCATTATCCGGTTCGTCGCCTTGCATCCACCCATAAATAAGGGGTTCCTGAAGATTATTTTTTGCAAACTCGTTCAAGTCGGCAATCACTTTCATATCGGCGGCTTTCAGCAGATCCAGTTTCGTCTGGGTGAGGCCCTCCCAAATACCGACATACATATTAATGCCGTAGCTCTTGTATGCCATGGCATCCCGAGGCTCCTGTAACCATACCGCGATAGGGAAAAAAGGGCTCTCTTTATTGTAATCCGGAGAACTATGGTCGTTGTTCAATGCTTTCCTGTAGGCGCAGGATAATAATCCTCCCGGTGATACAGCTGCCAGAAGAATGATGACAGACAGAAGCGATAGTTTTGATCTCATATTGTTTAATTATATACCTCAAATAAGGGGTAGAGGGTAGGCAAGTTGATGAAAGTTAATGGAATTCAAATCCTACTGAAAGGTTGACGCTATTCATATTCTGACAATAACCACTAATATCAGGAGCAGGATTCGCACCCCCCGGATTTATTCGGGTATAGTCAAAAATCCTGACATAATCGGGGTAAGCCATCGTCAAGGATAATTTGACAATCGAAGAGACATTGGGTGAAAGCTTCAGATTATACCCTACGGCAATGTCACCCGCAAGCGAGTTGGCGGTCAGTGTAATAGGCTCCGGTTCTTTAGTTCCTATTTTGATGATGGCATTATTGTGCACCATCCTCCCATAGCCGACAGAGCAGTTCAAAATCCAGTGATTTCTCCGATGATCATCCCAGAAGCGAAAAGAGATCATTGGGCCGATATAGTTTTGTCGGATATCACCGTCCAGCATGCTGCGGTAATGATATTTTAAACCGTATCCTGTGAGTGCGGATAGGTAGACAACCAGATCGGCTCCCGCATAAAACAAGTTGCGGTCGGAGAAGCTTCCCTGTTGGGGGTTGAAATCTTCCGTCAATCCCACTCGCAGTGGACCGAATTGATGTCCGCCACCCACATTCAATCCCAAGGAAACAATTGGATACCAAGGGCGCAAGCGGGCATCATCGATGCTTCGGAACATATTCTTCTTGTAATACAATACGGAATCCTTATGAATCAGACCACTCATTAACTCATCGTCCCATTTGAATTCAATGGGATAAAAATCATCGGTCAGCTTTCCTATTTTACAATTCAAGGTGTCCCGCTGTATGGTTACCAGGAAATCTTGCGCCTTCACAGGAGAGGTCCAAGGTAGAGCCATCCCGATGAAAACGAGGAGTGAAAGTAGAAAAAAATTGTTTCTATATTTCTTCATCAACGGTTGTTATTATGGTTACACGGCCAAAACTTCAATTATAGCAATAATACAGTATCCATCATATCTATTAATGGCATATGATTTTTAATGAAGGCGTTTCAAATACTATCCCGCAATCGAATGTTCCGGGAACCTCCCATCCCACATTCATCGTTGTGATAGCCATATCTTCGAATCTGGAACCGGCAAGGTACCCCCTTTGTTGCGCTGTTTCAAAGGCTTCCTTTATAAAAGGCAGAATATCCTTGTCGATAGTTACCCACTCTTTGGCATGCATCGTTCCGTCGAAAATATCCGGTGAGGCTACTGAATAGATAAACTTCCGGGATGCGTCGTCCTTGCCTATATCCCGTGCGGCATAGAGCTCGGTATATTCATAGCGGTAGTCGTAAAATGGAAGACCGAACCAGAAAAAATCTCCATAGTTCCCGGAAGATTTATTGTTGTCCTGGATGGTGAAATATTGCGTGATTTGGGTTGTGTGCAAATCCGGGTTGAATTGATCCTCCATCTTGTTATCAGCATATAGTAACTTACATTTGGTTTTGTAAACCAACTCCTCGGCTTCAATCAATTTCAGGGGATTGTTGAAATATTGTTCGAGTAATAAATGGGGCCAATCTTCGTCCATCTCTCTTGGGTGGTCGTATTCTTTCGAGGCAATCACATCCAGTCTGATTTCTACCGTTTGATTTTTATTCTTAAAGAAGGATACTTTCTTTGCTTTGTGCTGGTAGATGATGGAATCGTTTGTGATAATCGGCTGGATATTTTGCATTACTGATTTGCTTCCCCATTGAGGTAATAACCAATAGGCCGTATCGGTTGAATAGTGAAATGGATATAGGGTATCAATCGGGGCGGGAAGAGATGAGCTATGTCCCTGCACCCTGATCCCGCCATGAAAATCTCTATCCTGGAT
>JBAYRG010000347.1:0-3513 GCA_041676805.1 Proteiniphilum sp. | reverse complement strand
TTGACCACCGGTGTGATGCAACTGAGAAACGGAATGCCGGTGCAAATCGGGCAGATGATTGAAAACAGAGCAGATTAACGAGATGAATTTATCGGAATTAAGTATAAAGCGACCGGTATTGGCCACGGTGTTGGTGCTGATCATCATCATCTTCGGAATGATCGGCTATACCAGTCTCCCTGTCCGCGAATATCCCAACGTGGACAATCCCATCATTACCGTACAGGTATCCTACCCCGGAGCGAATGCGGAAGTGATCGAGAACCAGATCACTGAACCGTTGGAACAGAATATCAATGGTATTCCGGGAATCCGCTCCCTCAGTAGCCAAAGTAGCCAGGGCAGTTCACGAATCACAGTGGAATTTGAGTTGAGTGTTGATATGGAAACCGCCGCGAACGACGTGAGGGATAAGGTATCCATCGCGCAACGATATCTTCCCCGCGACGTGGATCCTCCTACCGTATCGAAAGCCGATGCCGACTCCGATCCCATCATGCAGATCACCGTAGAAAGTCCCGTCCGCTCGATGCTGGAGCTCTCCGAAATCGCCGATCTTACTGTGAAGGAGCGATTACAAACCATATCCAATGTGAGCGCGGTAGAGATATGGGGGGAATACCGGTATGCCATGCGCCTCTGGCTCGACCCTCTCAGGATGGCCGCACACAATATCACCCCCATAGATATCAAGAATGCGCTCGACAAGGAAAATATAGAGCTTCCCGCCGGAAGTATCGAAGGCGATCACATGTCACAATCGATACGTACCATGGGATTGATGCAGACTCCCGAGGAGTTCAACAACCTGATCCTGATAGAGAATGATTTCCGGGTGGTGCGCTTCCGCGATGTGGGATTTGCAGAGCTGGATGCAGCCAACCGGCAGAATATCCTCAAAAGGAACGGCGTACCCATGGTAAGTTGTGTGGTCATTCCCCAGCCGGGTGCCAACCATATCAATATTGCCGACGAGGTGAGGTTGCGAATGGAACAGATGCGCAAGGATCTTCCGGAGGATGTAACCATAGATGTGGCATTCGACAATACCAAGTTCATCCGGGCCTCTATCCGTGAGGTGGAGTCTACGGTAGTGATAGCCTTTATCCTGGTGGTAGCCATCATATTCTTCTTCTTACGAAACTGGCGTGTAACGCTGATCCCCGCATTGGTTATTCCTATCTCGCTTATCGGTATCTTTTTCGTGATGTATCTGGCCGGGTTCTCCATCAATGTGTTGTCGATGTTGGCAGTCGTCTTGTCGGTAGGATTGGTAGTGGACGACGCCATTGTGGTGACGGAAAATATCTTCCAGAAGGTAGAGGACGGAATGGATCCGGATGAAGCATCCATTGTCGGATCCAAAGAGATATTCTTCGCAGTCATCTCTACCACCATCACCTTGGTGGCGATATTCTTCCCTATTGTCTTTTTGGAAGGGATGACCGGCCGATTGTTCCGTGAATTCAGTATTGTGATCTCCGGTGCAGTTATCATCTCCTCTTTTGCCGCCTTGTCTTTTGTGCCGATGCTTTCCTCCAAGATGCTGGTCAGAAGACAAAAGAAAAATAAATTCTACGAGAAGACCGAGGTGATTTTCGACGGGTTGAACCGGTTTTACAATAAATCGTTGCGCCTATTTCTACGCCGTAAATGGCTTGTATTACCCGTAGTTGTTGTCTCTGCAATATTTATCGTTATTTTTTGGAAGACGATCCCTGCGGAGATGGCCCCCTTGGAAGACCGATCCATGGTGATGGTCAGAAGTTCCGCTCCCGAAGGCGCCACCTACGAGTTTATCAGGGATTATACCGAACATATCTCGGAGATAGCCGATTCAATCGCGCCCGAAAGAGAGTCGAACATCGCCATAATCCGCAGCAGTTTTGGCATGATACGTTTAGTGCTGCCCGACATGCACGAACGCGACCGCAGCCAGATGGAGATCGCCGACGCCCTCACCCTGGCCGTAAGGAATGAAACCGCTGCCCGCGCGTTTGTCCAGCAGCAGTCCACCTTTGGAGGCCGCCGTGCCGGTATGCCGATACGGTATGTATTGCAGGCGCCCAATATTGAGAAACTGCAGGAGTTCATCCCTCCTTTCCTCGACAGGATGAATGCGAGTCCACATTTCCAGATGAGTGATGTAGACCTGAAATTCACCAAACCTGAAACACGTATCCTCATCGACCGCGACAAGGCCGCGTTGTTAGGAGTAAGCACCCGCGACATCGGGCAAACCCTGCAATACGCGCTTAGCGGGCAACGGATGGGTTATTTCTATATGAACGGCAAACAATACCAGATACTGGGTGAGATCAACCGGCAGCAGCGCAATACACCGGTCGACCTGAAAACCATATATATCAAGAACAGGGCCGGCCAGATGATACAGATGGATAATCTGGTAAAACTCGAAGAATCGGTCGCCCCGCCCCAGCTCTATCGTTACAATCGTTTTAACTCCGCCACTATTTCGGCAGGGATATCCCCCGGCTATTCGTTGGGTGAAGGATTAGAAGAGATGGACAAGATCGCTTCCGAAGTGTTAGACGACACATTCAGGACCGCCCTCGAAGGTGAGTCCCGAAATTTCCGGGAGAGTTCTTCCAGCCTGTTTTTTGCTTTTGTTTTGGCTATCGTATTGATTTTCCTTGTGATGGCGGCGCAATTTGAAAGTTTCAAAGATCCTTTTGTCATTATGTTCACTGTTCCTTTAGCCCTATTCGGCGCACTACTCTTCATGTGGATGTTCGGAATTACGATGAACATATACAGCCAGATCGGGATTATCATGTTGATCGGTCTGGTGACCAAGAACGGGATCCTTATTGTGGAGTTCGCCAATCAACGACAGAATGCAGGGATAAATAAGTATAATGCCATTATTGAGGCCTCTTTACAACGATTGCGTCCTGTATTGATGACCAGTGTCTCTACCGTGCTCGGACTCTTGCCGCTGATGTTCGCTACCGGTGAAGGAGCCAACGGACGGATCGCCATGGGTACTGCCGTAGTCGGAGGATTACTGATCTCTACCCTACTCACCCTTTTCCTTATTCCTGCCATGTATCTCTATCTCTCCACCGACAGAGAAGCCAAAGAGATGAAAAGGCTGAAGAAAAAAGGACAGAGAGATGATCCCGACAAGTCGGGACAAGTAATGGTGATCCCGACAAGTCGGGACAAGTAGTGTTAATCTCGACAAGTCGGGACAGGTAGTGCCAATTAGAGAGAAGTCTGAAGTAGAGAATTCACTTTTAATTCTTAATTTTTCACTTTTAATTTTTAGCTTTTAGTTTTTAGTTTGTGAATTGTATTATGATAAAAAATATATTGTTTCCTCTCTTTCTCCTGCTTGCATCTGCCGCATCCGCACAACAGGTGATGAATTTGCAGGAATGTCTGAGGATTGGGCTGGAGAATAACTATGATCTGCGTATCGTGCGTAATGAAGAGTTGATTTCAGATAATAATGTCACATTGGGAAATGCCGGATTCCTTCCGGAAGTT
>JBAYRG010000346.1:0-3524 GCA_041676805.1 Proteiniphilum sp. | reverse complement strand
CAGCACGATGGCGGAGAGGATCAGTAAAACCCCGGCCCATTGCAGTGCCTGTACATTCTCACCGAGAATAAAATTCGAAGAGATTACCGCAACCGGTAATTCTGCCGCGCTAAGGATGGCACCCAACGAAACACCGGTGCGTGGCATCCCGAAAGAGAAAAACAGGGGAGGAATCACTGTGCCAAGCAGAGCCAACGCCAATCCCCACTTATACAGACCGTCGAAAAACAGTCCATCAAACAGGAATAACGGAGGAAAGATGACCCATGTGACAATGCATGACCCGGTAATCATCAATGCTCCTTTCTTTAATAGAGGAAGGTCATTCCCTACCCGACCGCTGGCTATCAGGAATATGGCATAACAAAACGCTGCCAGTAGACCAAATCCTATTCCTTTTATATTCAAAGTCACTGCCTGGTTGAAGACTCCGGCAGCGAACAGCGTGCCGACAAGCACTATGGAGGCGGCAATCAATTGCATTTTATGTGGTTTTTTCTTAAAGACTACCGCTTCAATCAGAATACTGATCCACAGGTACTGCATCAACAGGATAATAGCAATGGAGGCCGGAAGCAGTTTCACACACTGATAGTAAAAAATACCTACCAATCCCGTAAATATACCGGCGAAAGAAACCTTCCACCATGCCGTCGGTCTTGATGAACTGTTCTTCTCTATCTGTGGATGCTTTATAGGTGTACTATTTTTCTCTTTGAAAAGAGTACTATGCAAAAAATAGAGTACCCACAATATCATCATTCCCAGAAAAGCCTGTGATCCGGTTATTTGCCCAAGTGTATAACCTTCCTTATACGCATTCTTTACAATTGTCGACAGTACCCCGAAGCTGCAAGCTCCCAGAAAAACAAAAATACCTCCTGTGAATTTATTCTGATTCATCTCCATATATTTCCAACTCACGAAAACATAAAACGAAGTTCGCAAGCAATCTACATTTGATAAAACGGGTACAAAGATACGAATGATATCAGTATCATGGCATAGATTATTTTCTATCGAACCAGTTTTCGAGTTTCAAGTTTTTGATAATTTAAAATCTTTGGTGTTATCAGTCACCAAAGTCAAATCATTGGCAAGTGCAGTTACGCCTATTATCAAATCAAATTCATCGTGTAAAGGTGTACCGTTTTTTCTTAAATAGACTTTGGTTTCGGCATATTGATTTACTATTCCATAAACAATGTCGTTTAGTTAAGAGATTCGATTGAAAATCTTGAAAATGGCTTGATAAAAAACGGTCTTTGACATTTTGGGATTAGCTGTAAAATGATTAAATTTGCACTATAAATAAAGGGGGTTCCCCTTCTCCAAAAACGAGCGAGTATAGAACAGAGTTATTAACAGACATATCAGGATTAATTGATGAA
The DNA here is from genome assembly GCA_041676805.1 of Proteiniphilum sp. Taxonomy (GTDB): domain Bacteria; phylum Bacteroidota; class Bacteroidia; order Bacteroidales; family Dysgonomonadaceae; genus Proteiniphilum. Next base: position 2,133 of record JBAYRG010000346.1, on the reverse strand, counting down.
GAATCATTTGTCGGCCGTTCCAAAGACGGCTCAGAGGGGCAATTCACCAGGGTCCGGAAACTCCCATTCAAATCGCTGATTGTAATGTTGTTAAGAGGTATAAAGTCATCGCTTCAACGGGAGTTGGACTCCTTTTTCAAGACCGTCCTATCCACCGATTACAACATCCGGGCCGTCACCAAGGGTGCGTTGAGCCAGTCCCGGAGCAAACTCAAACCGGAAGCTTTCAAGGAAATCAACGATGTTGCCTGTTCCAGTTTTTATTCAGGCGCTCCTTATCACAAATGGCATGGTCACCGGTTATTGTCGGTTGACGGCAGCCGGCTCCATTTGCCGAACCATCCGAGCGTGAAGGAGGAGTTCGGTGAATACCTTGTCGGGCGTGACGCCTCCACTCCGGTTTCCATGGCTTTGGTCTCGCTGCTTTACGACCCGCTGAACCTGTTGACGCTAGACTCGCAGATCGCTCCATGGAGCGGGAGCGAGCAATCCCTGCTTCTTAAACATGTGGACAAGTTGCGTGAGGGCGACCTGTTGCTTGCCGACCGGGGCTATCCGTCCATCTACTTTTTCTACCTGCTGCGAAGCAAGGGCGTTGATTTCTGTTTCCGGATGAAGGAGGACTGGTGGTTGCCGGTAAGGCGTTTCGCGGAAAGCGGCCTGAAGGAAATGACAGTCGAGTTCTCCCTGCCCAAAAGGGATTACGGGAAACAGGACGGCCCGCTGTTCAGGGAAGAGCCCCCTGTTCGTTGCCGGCTGGTTTTAGTAGAACTGGAAAACGGACAGAAGGAAGTCCTGTGCACCTCTCTTGTCGACTCTGAGGAATACCCCGTTGAACTCTTCGCCGAACTTTACCATTTGCGCTGGGGCGTGGAGGAGGGCTATAAGCTGCTGAAGGAGCGCCTGGACCTGGAGGACTTCTCGGGGAAAACGGCCAAGGCCGTCAAGCAGGACTTCCATGCGAAAATATTGATGATGACCCTGTGCGCCGCGCTTTCGTTCCCGATAGAGGAAAAAGTGAGAGCCGAATCATTGCAGGAGAAGAAAAACAATGAACGCAAGCATGAGAAAAAGATAAACCGCACATCGGCTTTGGGCATGTTTTATGACATCGCTGTCGGCATCTTTATCAAAAAGGACTTTAAAAATGCCTTAAAGGCCTTTGACGACATAATGGTAAACACTTGCGAGATCATAAGACCGGGAAGGGCTAATCCCAGAAATCATAAACCGAAGAAAGTTTATTATATGAATAAGAAGAAGTTATAGCTTAACTAAACGACATTGATATTGACAATATAAACATAGCAAAGAATGGAAACAATGAATCACGACAATACAACTCACCTTGGAAGAAAAATCGAACGGGTTCGCCACCTTCGGGGAATGACACAGACAGAGTTGGGTGAATTACTGGGTATAACAAGGCAAGCAGTCTCAAAGATGGAACAGACGAAGAAATTCAATGACGAACGGTTGGAAGAGATTGCTTCTGCATTGGGCGTAACATTGGAAGGATTAAAGAGCTACGACGAAAAAGCGATCCTGTACAATACCAACAATACATACGAGAACTGTTGTGTCTCAACTAATGGTTCAGGTGATAACCATACTTTTAATCATTTCCCCATTGAAAAAACCATTGAGATATTCGAAAAACTGTTGGAGAAAGAACGGGAGAAGTTTGAATCTTTAAAAAAAGAGAGAGAGTAGAATTCTGCGAGGTCATTCAAATGGTCTGTGACAACTATGTTTCGAAGAAAGTTGTCGAAGAACTTCTTTCCGCGAAGAACAAAGAAATCAATTGGTTGAAAGGGGAAATCAACTACTTGAGAATCAAAGTTGAACGCTTACTCAACATCGTTCATAAACAGGTTGATTGATGATAAACACGTGAACTACGAAATACAATGGTCATTGAATTGATGAGCGGAAATTAGAGAGTTTTCGATAGTCCGTCAGCGATACCGCCCATTATAGATAGAAAAGAGAACCGGAAAACAGAAAAAATCATACTTTATTCGTTCTCCGGTTCTAATTTTTAACTATTTAGCGAAGGCGCTATCTTATTCGAGCGAAAGACGGGACTCGAACCCGCGACCCTAACCTTGGCAAGGTTATGCTCTACCAACT
>JBAYRG010000345.1:0-3527 GCA_041676805.1 Proteiniphilum sp. | reverse complement strand
CGGTTACAGGTGAAGATGTGACCCAGGAACAACTGGGGGGAGCTTCAGTACACTCCTCTAAATCGGGTGTTTCCCAATTCCAGGTACAGACCGAAGAAGACGGATTGAAACTGATTCGCCAATTGCTCAGTTTTATTCCTCAGAACAATCTGGAAGAAGCGCCTTTACAGCCCAGTGATGATCCCATTGACAGGTTGGATGATGCACTCAACGATATCATCCCCGACAGCCCGAACAAGCCTTACGATATGTATGAAGTGATCGGCGCTATCATCGACAAAGGGGAGTTTTTGGAAGTACATGCCGATTACGCGAAAAATATTATTGTGGGTTTTGGCCGTTTCAACGGACAATCGGTTGGAATTGTAGCCAACCAGCCTAAATTCCTTGCCGGTGTGCTCGACATCAACGCTTCACGCAAAGCGGCCCGTTTTGTCCGTTTCTGCGATGCCTTCAATATTCCTATCGTATCATTAGTAGATGTGCCCGGATTTCTTCCCGGAACAGGGCAGGAATATGGGGGAGTAATCACTCACGGAGCTAAATTGCTATATGCTTATGGCGAAGCGACTGTACCCAAAATAACAGTCACATTGCGTAAATCGTATGGTGGTGCGCATATTGTGATGAGTTGTAAACAGCTTAGAGGTGATATCAATTATGCATGGCCTACAGCGGAAATCGCTGTGATGGGGGCAGACGGAGCGGTGGAAGTACTTTACAGCAAGGAAATCGCTGCAGAGAAAGATCCTGAAAAGATGGCAGCAGTAAAGGAAGAAAAGAAAAAAGAGTACAACGATCTCTTCACCAATCCCTATGTAGCTGCCCGTTATGGATATATCGACGATGTGATTGAGCCACGCAACACCCGCTTCCGTGTCATTCGTGCATTACAGCAACTGCAGACCAAGAAATTGCAGAACCCACCCAAGAAGCACGACAATCTACCTCTTTAAAAGCAGTTGAATATGAGAAATTACACAATAATATTATTTCTTTTCTCCACGGTGCTGTTGCTCTCCGGATGCAATTCCAAACAAAAAAATCCGGCCTGGGTCATCAACGAGGTCATGGTGGTCAATGAGGAGAGCTATATGGATGATTTTGGACAACGCAGCGGATGGATCGAAATATACAACAATACGGCAAAAACGCAGGATTTGGGAGGACGATACCTCACCAATGACCGCAATAATCCGAAAAAATATCCGATTCCCCGTGGAGATGTCTTAACCAAGATTCCTCCCCATCAACATGCGCTGTTTTGGGCCGATGACGAACCTTTTAATGGAACGTTTCATGTGAGTTTTAAACTCGACCCCACAAAAGAGAATTATATCGCGCTCTATGAAAATGATGGGAGAACATTATTGGACGAGATCGTGATCCCCGCTGGAATGTTGCCCGACCAGACCTACGGTTATGAGCAAGACGGCATAAAATATGATGAGAATGGCAAGACTCTCGAAACCCATCTTGAGAGAGTAACTCCCAGTAGCAATAATGCCATCCTCGAAGAGAACCCGAAAGTGGTGAATCTTCAAGAAACCGACGCATGGGGAGGGATGCTCACCATTACCTCCATGTTAGTGGTGTTTTTCGCTCTGATTGCTTTGTATCTCTTCTTTAAATTATCGGGAAATATTGCCAAGAGAATGTCTGAAAAGAAAGTGGCACAAAGTGGCACGCTCTCTGCAGTAAGGAGCCACACCCATCTATCGGGTGAGGTGCTGGCCGCTATCTCTGCCGCAATTCACGAGATGAGAGAAGATGAGCATGACCTGGAGTCCACGATTCTCACCATTCAACATGTGAAGAGGAATTATTCACCTTGGAGTTCCAAACTTCAAACATTAAGGCAATTGCCAAAATAGAGTAAAGAGTAAAGAGTAAAGAATAAAGAGTAAAGATAAATCTTATGAAAGAGTTCAATTATAAAATCAACGGTGCTCCCTATAGGGTAGTGGTTAACAAGTCAGACGCTGAATTGGTGGAACTTGAGGTGAACGGTACACCCTACACGGTTGAAATAACACCAAAAGTAAAAAAACCAAAAGCTATCGTACAACGTCATAGTGTTCCCTCCGGACAGACACATCAGAGTTCAACCAGCCATCTTGTAACAAGGCCGGCCTCTTCTGCCGGTAAGAATACCATCCAGTCGCCACTGCCTGGTGTTATATTGGATATTCGCTGCAAGGTGGGTGACACGGTAAAAAAAGGCCAGACACTGATGATTCTCGAGGCAATGAAGATGGAGAATAATATCCTCGCCAATGGAAATGGAAAAGTAACGGAAATTCTTATCCAGAAAGGAGACTCGGTTCTCGAAGGAGCTAATCTGGTAATCATCGAATAAAACCGGGATTGATATGAACATATTACTATCATTAGCAGACAATCTACAAACGTTCTGGGGCTATACAGGATTTGCCAATGCGGAAATAGGCCATATTGTAATGATCCTGGTCGGATTATTCTTTATTTACCTTGCTGTAACCAAAGAATATGAACCCCTCTTGTTGATACCAATCGGATTTGGTATCCTTATCGGGAATATACCTTTCAACGAAGCAGCCAATCTGCAAGTCGGGATTTATGAAGAAGGGTCTGTTTTCAACATCCTTTATCAGGGTGTGGTACAAGGGTGGTATCCTCCACTGATCTTCCTCGGTATCGGAGCCATGACGGACTTCTCTTCTCTGATAGCCAATCCAAAACTGATCCTGATTGGAGCAGCCGCCCAATTCGGTATTTTTGGAGCCTATATAATCGCCTTGCAAATGGGATTTGCCCCTAATGAGGCAGGGGCAATTGGTATTATCGGTGGTGCAGATGGCCCTACAGCGATCTTTACAACCTCAAAACTTGCTCCGCACCTGCTGGGAGCGGTGGCCATCTCGGCCTACTCCTATATGGCGCTGGTCCCCGTGATACAGCCACCCTTCATGCGTTTATTGACGACAAAAAAGGAGCGTGTCATCAAGATGAAAACACCCCGTGTGGTTTCACAAACGGAGAAAGTACTGTTCCCTATCATGGGCTTATTGCTGACCGCATTTTTGGTTCCATCCGGGCTTCCATTGCTTGGGATGCTTTTCTTCGGCAACCTGTTGAAAGAATCGGGAGTAACCCGTCGTCTTGCCGAAACAGCACGCGGACCGCTGATCGACGTCATTACTATCCTACTGGGACTGACCGTGGGTGCTTCCACACAGGCAACGACTTTCTTGCAGTGGGAATCTCTAAAAGTTTTTGGTATTGGTGCACTTTCTTTTATCATTGCCACCTGCGCCGGAATCCTTTTTGTGAAGATGTTCAATCTCATCTTACCGAAAGAGAAGAAAATCAATCCGCTGATCGGGAACTCCGGTGTTTCGGCCGTACCCGATTCAGCCCGTATTTCTCAGGTACTTGGATTGGAATATGAACCCAGTAACTACCTGCTGATGCACGCCATGGGGCCCAATGTGGCAGGTGTGATCGGCTCGGCAGTTGCAGCCGGTATCCTGTTGGGATTCTTGTAT
>JBAYRG010000344.1:0-3531 GCA_041676805.1 Proteiniphilum sp. | reverse complement strand
ACTTAAATACTTAGGTACTTTTCATTATCCCAATTCCCTTAAAACTTCCAGCGATTTTAGCGGTGGAAAATTACAGACATGCAGCCGATAGTAGTCTAACAACTGGTCGACAATCTCATTACGGTTATTCCGAGACAGTTTAAAAAGGTGCATATTGGCGTAATTAATACGGTTAAGATCACGCAGGTAGGAGCTCTCTCTCCTGTTCAGGTAATAGGCATGCATGGGTTCATTCACCACGAATTCACCATGCTGCAGATCGAAGAATGAATGATCTCCCCTAAACTCCGTATTAGGGTAGATTCCCAGGAAACGGGTTAATCCCATCATAAGCGCCAGATGGAAGTTTGCGACTCCATTTTCGGCAGCTTCCAACGTTTCTATCGAATTTTTCAGGTAATCAAAAGTCAGCTCGTTGTTGCCTGACTCACGAAGGACAAACGATAAAAATTCCGAGATAAAAAAAGCCATTGACACCTTGGTCATATTGGTACAGAGTGCATATAGCGGAAACTGTCTCCCCACCTCTTTCAACCTCTGCACATCACGCAAGGGCATGTGCTCCACTTCCAGATCCAGCACCGACAGCGGAAAAAAAAGCGAGTTACGTATTTTCGTCTTCTTCCCACGCGACAAGGGCAACAAATAGGAGACCCTGCCGAAGTCGCGTGTAAAAAGATGCGCGATAGAATAGATGTCGCTATAGGATGTGGTGCCAAGTACTATACCTTCTGTCTTGAATAACATGGTGTAAACTGCTGCTTATATATAGAATAGCGGGACAAATATAACGAAAGCCGGGAAGAAAAATCAAACTCGTTCAACTATTTTGTTACCAAGAACTGAAAATAATAAAAAAACCCCGAAAAAAATCCGGGGTCTATATATCTTACGCTGCAGTATATCAATACACTTTTTTCTTGATACGGGCAGCTTTTCCACGCAGTTTGCGCAGGTAATACAGTTTTGTCCTGCGTACTTTACCTTCGCTATTGAGTACAATATTATCAATGAACGGAGAATTCATCGGAAAGATACGCTCTACACCGATATTATCAGACATCTTTCTTACGGTAAAACGCTTGGTGTCGCCATGACCGGCAATCTTGATCACCACACCGCGATACTGCTGTATACGCTCTTTATTCCCTTCCGCAATACGGTAAGCCACCGTGATGGTGTCACCACTTTTAAATCTGGGAAATTCCTTTTTTTCACCCGCGAAAGCCTCTTCCGCGATCTTTATTAAATCCATCTTTAATCAAGCTTTATGTTAATAATTAACCCTTTGGAACGTAATATAACGGCCTGTTGCCGACAGAGATTACGCAAAGCGGATGCAAAGGTAGAAAATTTTCTTTGATCTGCCATACAAAACATAATTTAATGTTTATTTTTGATCCACATCTTGACGCACAAAGTAAAAAAATGTACTTTTGATCTATCTTACACAATAACATAATAAGATACGATTAAAAACAATATGGCAAATAAATTACTACTTTTATTCATTTCCATTATATGTCCGGTGCTGCTATCGGCGCAAGTGACTACAAACTTGTATGAACAGGCGGATAAGCAGGCAATGGCACAATGGGTGGATTCGGTATATGCGAAGATGACCCTGGACGAAAAAGTGGGACAGCTTTTTATGCCTATTGTCGAACCGAATAGTGGATGGAAGACCCGGATATCAGGATATATCCGGAACCAGAAAGTGGGAGGATTGCTCTTTTCAAAAGGAACATTAGTCCAGCAGGCCAGTATCACTAATTATGCCCAACAGGTTGCCGATCTACCTCTTTTGATCTCTCTCGACGGTGAGTGGGGACTCTCCATGCGATTGGCGGACGCTCCCGAATATCCCCGAAATGCGGTCATCGGTGCCATACAGGATGAAGAGATAGTAAAACTCTACGGACAAGAGATGGCGCGCCAATGCAGGGAAATGGGCATCCATGTGAATTTCGCACCCTCCCTCGACGTACACAGCAATCCTCACAATCCTGTCATTGGCACGCGTTCTTACGGTGAGAATCCGGTCAACGTGGCAAAGAAAGGGATTGCTTATGCGAAGGGATTGGAAGAAAACGGTGTGATGTCGGTAGCCAAACACTTTCCCGGACATGGCGACACTTCGGAAGACTCACACAAGACATTACCGGCCATCACACATAACAGCGATCGGTTGGAACAAATAGAGTTATTCCCATTCCGGGAATATATCAATGCCGGACTATCGGGAATAATGACAGGACATCTAAATGTGCCGGCGTTACAAACCAATGGAATGCCCGCGTCGCTTTCCCCCGAAACAAGTACAAATCTTCTCAAAAAGGAGATGGGATTTACCGGACTTACTTTTACAGACGGTATGGCGATGAAGGGTGTTTCAGATCAACCTGAAGCAAGTGTAAGAGCGTTATTGGCCGGTAACGATATCATATTGGGGGTTGTCAATCAAGCAAAAGAATTTGCCTCAGTGAAAAGAGCGGTCGAAGAGGGGACAATCTCCACTTCGCTCCTCGAAGAAAAAGTCCGTAAGGTACTTTCCTATAAATATATCCTTGGAGCCAACAAATTTATCCCCATCAACACATCTACCATTCACAGCCGGGTGAATGCACCTTCTGCGGAATGGATGCAAAGAAAGATTTATGATGGTGCCCTTACACTTCTCAAGAATGAGGAGGAGTTGATCCCTATAAAGGGGCTCGACTCAACAAAGATTGTCGCCGTTTCTATCGGCGCGCCCATCAACAACATATTTCATAAATATCTCAAAAAGTATGCGACTGTCACCACCTTCAGCGCTCAATCCACAGCGGCACTGGCTGAGATAAAAGAATTGAAAGAATATGACCTGGCGATTATCTCCATCCATTCAAACAATGCCGTTGATGCGGTAGCGTTACAACAGCTGGCAGGAGATCAAAAGACTATAGTCGTATTTTTCACTCCACCCTACCGGTTAGATAATTTTCAGGCTTCAATCAATAATGCCACAGCACTCCTTATAGGTTACGATACCAGTGACTTCGCGCAGATGAGTGCCGCGCAGGCTATTTTCGGAGGGATCGGCATCAGCGGAAAGCTTCCGGTATCGACCACTGTTATCAAAGAAGGTACCGGCCTTAGCACAGAAAAAACACGTCTGGCCTACTCTATGCCGGAAGAGGTGGGATTAATATCCGAGAGGTTCAACGAGATAGAAAGCATCGCGTTAGAAGGGATCAGACAACGAGCTTATCCCGGATGTCAAATCCTGGTGGCAAAAGATGGAGTGGTGATCTATGAAAGGGAGTTCGGTAAATTCGGCTATGGAACAAGTCCTGAGGTGACAGACGAGACCGTTTACGATTTGGCATCGGTTACCAAGGCAAGTGCTACCCTTCCTGCCATCATGAAGCTTTACGACGAGAAAAAAATACGACTTCAGGACCCACTCAATAAATTCGTTCCGGAGACCAAAAGAACTGACAAGGCAAATCTGACCATACGTTCTCTGCTGTTGCATGAGACAGGCATAGT
>JBAYRG010000343.1:0-3539 GCA_041676805.1 Proteiniphilum sp. | reverse complement strand
TGGACCCTTACCTGGAACTCTACCCTTGCCAACGGGAAAATTTCACTGGCCGGTTTTCTGGATCTCTGGTCAGAAGATAAATCATTTACGGAAGGGAGTGACGCGAAAGGGAAAAAAGCAGTCCTCCTAAGTGAACCACAATTCTGGTACAATATTACCCCTCAGTTTGCCATTGGCACCGAGGTGGAACTGAGTTATAACTTTGTGAATAAATTTGCTGAAAGTAAATTTTATGTCATCCCCACGTTAGGCACCAAATGGAATTTTTAATTTAAACCTTTGATATCATGCTGGAAAAATTATTCAAACTGAAACAAAATAAGACAACTGTACGTACGGAACTGGTGGCAGGAGTCATTACTTTTCTTACCATGTCTTATATCCTGGTGGTAAATCCCAGTATCCTGGGAGCAACGGGGATGGACAAGGAGGCTCTTTTTACCGCGACGGCATTGGCTACCCTGGCGGGTACTCTTTTCATGGCTTTTATCCCCAATCTTCCGATTGCGCAGGCGCCCGGTATGGGACTTAACTCCTTTTTTGCCTTTTCGGTGGTGATAGGATTGGGATATTCCTGGCAAATGGCGTTGACAGCCGTTTTTATCCAGGGTATTATCTTTGTGCTGCTCACTTTTTTCAATATCCGTGAACTGATTGTGAGGAGTATTCCCAATACGATCAAAAATGCGATTCCTGTGGGGATCGGCCTTTTCATCACTTTGCTCGGTTTACAGAACGCAGGGCTGATCGTGAAGGATGAAAATACGATGGTTACATTGGGCGCCATGTCCAATCCTCATGTATGGATCGCTTTGTTGGGATTGATCCTTACGGCGGTGCTTTATTATAAAAAAGTGCATGGCGCTTTCCTTATCGGGATCGCTGCGGCCACTATCTTTGCCATTACTCTTGGAGAAGTGCATATGCCGGAAGGAAACCTGGTAGCTCTTCCACCCGATATTTCACCCATTCTTGTGAAATTCGAATGGACCAATATTTTCACATTCGACATGCTGATTGTGGTCTTCACTTTTCTCTTTGTAAACATGTTCGATACCATTGGCACGTTGTTGGGCGTTGCTTCGAAGATCGGGATTACTGATGAAAATGGCGACTTCCCGCAGCTCAAACGGGCGCTTTTCGCGGATGCATTGGGAACTACCGTCGGTGCAGTATTGGGAACCAGCACTGTTACCTCTTATGTGGAAAGTGCTTCGGGTGTGGCTGTAGGAGGCCGTACCGGACTGACCGCCCTCTCAACGGCAGTAATGTTTGGCCTGGCCCTCTTCTTTGCCCCGCTCTTCCTGATGGTGCCTGCTTCGGCAACCGCTCCTGCATTGATCCTGGTCGGACTGTTTATGATTACCTCCGTGGTGAAGATCAACTTCGAGGATATGACCGAAGCTTTACCCGCATTTCTTACGATTGTGATGATGCCGTTCGCCTTCAGTATTGCCCAGGGAATCGTCTTTGGTATGCTCTCTTTTGTTTTCCTGAAAACATTGAGTGGAAAATTCAAACATATCTCTGTCACCATGTGGGTGATTTTTGTGCTGTTTATCATAAAGATGGTAATTGACGCAGTGTAATTGATTTGAAAATATTTTATCATCAAGTCCCGTTAGAGTCAATTTAACGGGACTTAATTATGTGTGGCCGGTTAATTTTCTGCCGGACAGTCTGGCCAATTGCTTGTATATATCGGTTGAAATGACTACTTTTGCGCTCTAAATCAATATAAAATCGTAACAATTAATATTTTATGGCAACAACTGCTGATTTCAGGAACGGAATGTGCATCGATCTGGAGGGCCAGTACTATTTCATCGTAGAGTTTCTCCATGTGAAACCGGGTAAAGGTGCTGCTTTTGTCCGTACCAAGCTGAGGAATGTGACTACCGGTCGTATCCTCGAAAAAACATTCAACTCGGGCGTAAAAGTGGATGAGGTGCGTATTGAACGTCGCCCGTTCCAGTATCTTTACAAGGATGATATGGGGTATAACTTCATGAATACCGAGACATTCGAACAGATCCCCATCCCCGAAGAACAGATCGAAGGGGTGAAATTCCTGAAAGAGGGTGATGTGGTGGAGGTGCAGATCCATGCCGAGAGTGGCACCATTCTTACTGCCGAAATGCCGGCGCATGTGGTGCTTGAGGTGACTTATACCGAACCGGGCATCAAGGGTGATACCGCTACCAATACGTTGAAACCCGCTACTGTGGAAACAGGCGCGGAGGTGCGTGTCCCCCTGTTTATCAATACGGGAGAAAAGGTTAAAATTGATACCCGCGATGGCTCATATGTGGAGCGTGTCAGGGGATAGTTATATATTTCAGGCGTATGGATTTTTACAATGCATTTGATTTTCTTGCCCGGTTGCAGATAAATAACGACCGCAACTGGTTTCACGAGCATAAATCCGAGTATGATGAGATCCGTGCCGATTTTGAAAACTTTATCAACAGACTCATTGTGCCGCTTGCCCAACTCGATCCGGATATCGGGCCGGCTACGGCCAGTGAGTCTGTTTTTCGTATTTATCGTGATACCCGTTTCTCACATGATAAAACACCTTATAAAACTCATTTAAGCGCTTTTATAGGAAACGGAGGTAAGAAAACCCGGTTTGCCGGATATTATATCCATATAGAGCCGGATAAGTCATTATTTGCCGGAGGAATCTATTGTCCCGACCCGCCGGCACTGGAATCAGTAAGAAACGAAATCTATCATCATCCCGATGAGATAAGGGCCATTCTTGATAATCGGAAGTTCAAGAGAACTTTTCCCGAACTGTCTGACGAAGACAGGCTTAAAAACCCTCCGAAGGGTTATCCGAAAGATTTTAAGGAAATCGAGCTATTGAAAAACAAACACTTTATTACCCATTATCCTCTCAACAATGAGTTTTTCCTGCAAGAAGGAGTCATTGACGGTATTATGGAACTCTGCAAGATTCAGTATCCGCTTAATGCTTTTTTGAATAGGGCGGTGAAGGGTTGAAAAATCTTGAAACGCTTTGCCAAATTAGGTTTGAATATGTAACAAAGTTGTTTGTAATTATTTTTTGACTATCTTTGGTTCCCAAGATCAGTTTTGGTGCCGATCCGATGACCGATTTCACCCTTTCATTTGATTTTTCGAATACGCAATTGAACAGTGAGGTGTTGAATCTCCCTCAAAAAATAGCGAAAGAGAAAGGTGTTCGTATCGTGGTGTGCCTGGATGAGTTCCAGCAAGTCGCAGAATTTGACAATGCGCTCTATTTTCAGCGGAAACTACGATCGGCGTGGCAGTTACACCAGGATATAACTTACTGCCTTTACGGGAGCAAAAAGCATTTGATGACCAAACTATTCTCGAAACAGAGCATGCCGTTTTATAAATTCGGCGATGTGATCTATCTCCAGAAAAGCGGATGGGGTGACGTCTGAATTTACCAAAAGGGAGAATCTGGAGCGTTATCAATTGGGGACGTCAGCCAATATAAGAAGACTTAAAACATCGCTTGAAAACAAGGAGTTGATCGATAT
>JBAYRG010000342.1:0-3554 GCA_041676805.1 Proteiniphilum sp. | reverse complement strand
TCGCCCACTGACGAAAGCGAGTCGCTTGCTTTGAATTAACCCGATACCCTACTGCAATAATTGCATCCAAACTATAAAACTCAGGAGTGCGGCTTACCTGTCTGTTCCCCTCGTTTTGAACTACAAAGATTTTCTTTATAGTTGCCTCGGCGGACAATTCTTCCTCGTCGATGATGTTCTTAATATGCTGACCGATATTCTGAACGGTTGTTTGAAACAGCTCTGCCATTGCCTTTTGTGTCATCCAGAATGTTTCGTCTTTGAAAATAACATCAACATACACATTACTGTCGCCTATGGAGTACAGGACGATTTTTCCTTCATTTGTTTTTACAATGTTCCTCGTCGTCCGTACCTCCCAAATCCATCGGGCGTATCATGCTTTCGATAAATGCTATCTCTTCCTTGGTTAAGCCGTATTTTCTATATCGCTTTTTGTCTGCCCATGGGGAGAGGAAGTTCCCGTCGCCGCAAGCCGGTTCCAAGAAACGAGAGTCAATCCGCTCTGTTTCCTGTTTCACAAGGTCGAGCATTGCGTTCACTTCACGATCGGCTGTGAAAACTTCACCATGGTCGGCTACACGCCTCTTTGATTTTATTTGACCGCCCATTACTTATCATTGTCCCTATCAAATTCCACGATGTCACCGATATTACAATCCAGTGCTTTGCACACTTTCATCAGGACATTCATGCTAACATTCTCCCCTTTGGACATCTTCGTCACGGATGTCCAACTGACGTTGGCGGCAAGAACGAAGTCCTTCTTCTTCATATCCTTATCGATCAGTATCTTCCATAGCTTTCTATAGTTGGCAAGCATGTAACACCTCAGAGCAAGGATATCATAGATTCACTAGCTTTGATAGAAAGAATCCTTTAATCACAAGAATATAGCCGCATACATGATTAGCAATTTGACTATTGTTCATCACCAGAATACTTCCTTCTCTTCAATCTACCAATCCTCGGCAGTTGTCTGAATCATCATCAGTCCTCTTGTTATCTCCATCATTTCATGCATCAATGATGGAGATAAAATGCAAATGAAGGAGATTATTCATGAGAACCTTTGACTATCAGGATGGTCCGGCAAGGCTTCTCACTCCTGAAATAGTGCAGATGCTTACACATGTCCATGAATGCAAAGGTCGCCAAGATCTCTTTATTGAAGATTATGCCGATTCTCTGACTGCATTTGTTGAGGTTGCAAAAATTCAAAGCACCGGCGCATCCAACAGGATTGAAGGAATCCATACGTCAGACGCACGGCTACGGGAACTGGTACAGCAGAAAACTGAACCGAGAAACCGCTCGGAACAAGAAATCGCGGGCTATCGGGAAGTCCTGTCCACCATCCATGAGAATTATGACTATATGACGAGCCGTCCCAATATCATTCTCCAATTTCATAGGGACCTCTACCATTTCAGCCCATCGGCAACCGGCGGCATCTATAAGAATTCAGACAACGTGATTGCAGAAACTGACCAAGAGGGCAAGGAATGGGTGCGCTTCCTTCCAGTACCGGCTTATCAAACAGCAGAGGCCATGGACCGACTCTGCGGAGCTTTTTTGAAAGCCTGGGACAGTGATGCTTATGACAAGGTACTGCTAATCCCCATGTTCATATTGGATTTCCTGTGCATCCATCCATTCAATGATGGCAACGGACGTATGAGCCGGCTGCTGACGTTGCTGCTCTATTACCAGGCTGGTTTCATCGTAGGCAAATATATCAGCCTTGAGATGTACATCGAAAAGACAAAAGAACCATACTATGAAGCCTTACAGGATTCATCGGTCGACTGGCATGAAGGAAAGAATGTATACGGGCCTTTTGCGCGATACCACTTGGGGCTTCTCACAGCGGCCTACTCAGAGTTTGAAAACCGTGTGGCCCATCTGAGGCACCGCGATCTATCAAAACCAGAGAGGATCAAGGCGGTAATTGACCGATCTATCGGAAAGATAACAATGAGAGAGATCATGGACATCTGCCCGGATATAAGCAACGTCACCATTGAAAGGACCCTCACCCAGCTGGTCAAAGATGGTGTGACCATTAAGGTAGGAGCAGGTCCGTCAAGCGGATATGTAGTGAACAGAAGCTAAGCGGCTGTGGGAAAATTTTCCAGAATACTGTATGGTCCCTCCTCTTGAAAAGAGATAGCTGTCCAAACAGACGGAAGGCATAACTCCAGGTCCACGGAGAGACAACACGGTACCGGTTCAAATCCTATTCTGGACAGGTAAGGCAACAATTTCACGGAAATTTTGGAGTGATAGTACAAATATTACGCCAAATTTTGGACAACCAGGAAAAATTCATCATAAAACCGCTGTGTTCGGTCATCAAAGCTCTCCCATCTCCTGGCTCTGTGTCCAATCCCTTGGCAACTCGAAAGAGGTTCTCGCACTCATCGCATACATCAGAAGCCGGTACGAGGCCACGCTATTGGGACCTCGACCGACCTGAGTATATCAATCGTCACATTAGAGGACGCCCATCTCCGGGAAAGCCCTGGGGAGGTTCAGGAAACTGTCCTCCTGGAGTCCCAAAACCGGGGCCTCCCCCAAATCCTGGTACCCCATCCATCCCCATCACCCGGATAGCAGATCCGAGGTGAGACACCGTAGAATCCATGACGACGGTTCCCACCTGAGAGCCTCCGGTATAGGTTTGGTCATCACCGAGGGCGAGGCCGTTGAAAACGGTGGATGAGGAGAGCGTTCCTCCGGCTCTGAGCGTATAGGCCTGACCAGAAATCAAGCGGGATGAAGCAATGAGTGAGGCGGAGGCGAACGTGTAGGAGGAGGATACGGTGAATCCGACGATGACGGAGCCGTCCGCACCGGTAAGCGCGACGCTCTCCCCTGCTTGCAACATATCCCCGTACGTCACGACATGGCCGGTGGTCGCCGCGTTGCCGGGCGTGTTGTTTCCGCCTCCCCCCATCGCCACGACCGTTCCGCCGGTATAGGTGAAGGCTGAGTTGTAATCGCAGTCGAGGCCCATCTCGGGAGCCTGCCAGCCGAGGGCGATGAGTGTGCCGCCGGTAATCTGCAGGGTGCCGTTGGAGTCAACCGCATCAGCCTCGCTGCTATGGGCAAAGATCATGCCGCCATTGATGACGAGGTTCGATCCCGTATTCAAGGCGTCATCGGTGGCAGTGATTTGGATCAAGCCACTGTTGATGATGAGGTCGCGTTTCGCTTCGAGTCCTTCAGGGCTGAGCGATTCATCGTCGCTCACCTCGTACGGTTTTCCCGTGGTCCTGATGGTGATCACCCCGTTGTTCACGATCAGATCAGGGGTCGGGTCATCATCCGTCGTCTCAGTCTCTGCATCCTCAGCGACCTTCCACCCTGCGGTCATCGCCTTGCCCACCGAGGTGATGGTGACCGCCCCGCCATTGATGACCAGATAGCCTTTTGCCTCAAGATCCGCCTCCCGACCGTTGACCTTGATTCCTTTTCCTTCCTCGCCATACACCGACCCGTTCGCCTCGATGGTCAGCTTTCCATCATCCATGATGAATGCATCATCGCTG
>JBAYRG010000341.1:0-3556 GCA_041676805.1 Proteiniphilum sp. | reverse complement strand
CCGCAATATGGCACCTTTCGTCGAAAAAGAATGGGGCCGTGAGATCTATGAATTGATGAAACGGATCAAAAAGGTATTCGATCCGGAAAACATACTCAATCCGGGGGTATTGATCAATGATGATCCCGATATTTTTGTTAAAAACCTGAAACGGATCCCTGAAGCCAATCCAATTATTGATAAATGTATCGAGTGCGGTTTTTGTGAGGTAAGCTGTCCTTCAAAGAACCTGACTCTTACCCCCCGGCAACGGATTGTGGCCTACCGTCATCTGACGGAACAAACCATTTCCGGAAATAAAAAAAGAGGGTCGGTAGTGGCGCGGATGAAGGAGATCTCCTATCCCATGGAGGAGACCTGTGCTACCGACGGATTGTGCGGAATTGCCTGTCCGGTGGGGATCGATACCGGAAAACTTGTCAAAGAATTGCGCTGGCAACAAAACGGCAAATTGGCGAACAAGGTAGCCGATATCATTGCCAATAATATGGCGGGTACGACCGCCCTGTTACGCAGATTATTGCCGATCCCTCATTATATAGGAAAAACTGTGGGCTATCCTGCTATGGAGAGTGTGACAAAAGGCCTCTATAAGTTAGGGGATGGGGCATTCCCCTTATGGACGCGCCACACCCCCTCCGCAAGCAAAAAGATCAAGCGTGATATTTTTCCTGTCGAGAATCCTGATGCTCCTATGGTTGTCTATTTTCCAACCTGTATCACACGTACAATGGGCGGCCCTTCGTTCAACTATAAAGAGACAGAAGATATACCCGGAAAGATGCTCTCCATATTGCGAAAAGCGGGATACACCGTGATTATCCCTGAGAGAAAAGAAAATTTATGTTGCGGGATGGCATTCAATAGCAAAGGATTCCGCAACCAGGCAAAGAAGAAGGAGAATGAGCTGAATGAGGCGCTTTTAAAAGCCAGCCGCAACGGAGAATTGGCTATTGTATGCGATATGAGTCCTTGTCTGCTGCATATGCGTGAAACACTCGACAAGCGGCTCAAGCTCTACGACCAGGTAGAGTTTATCCATGATTTTTTACTCGACCGGCTACAATTTACCCTACAACCTGTTGCTGTTGCCATACACACCACTTGCAGCTCCACTAAGATGCACCTGGAAGAGAAACTCCACAGGGTAGCGTCACATTGTGCGGAGAAGGTAATTGTCCCCGAGAATGTAGGTTGTTGTGGTTGGGCGGGCGACCGGGGATTTTTTTATCCCGAGCTTAACAACTCGGCACTTGCACCGCTAAAAGAAGGCATCCGGGATGCAACAGAGGGGTATTCCAACAGCCGGACCTGTGAAATAGGATTATCGATAAACAGCGGTATTGCCTATAAGTCGATCGTCTATCTGGTAGATAAGGCTACCTCGCAGCAACAGAAAGGATGATTATTTCATCCTGTCGAAACCCTGGCCATATACACCCACCACATTGCTTTGTGAGATAAACGCGCTGCTATCGATCTGTTTTACCAGTCGGAAAATAGAGTTCGACTCATTTCGTTTGGCCATTACCAAAAGTACCTTTTGCGGTTTTTGGGAATACCATCCAACGCCATCCAGCACGGTACAACCACGGTGTAACTGGAGATTGATCTGGGTGGCAATCTCTTCATATTGGGTTGAGAAGATAAAGAACTGTACCGACTGGCGAATACCGTTCAGCACCCAATCTACCGAGGTAGCCATCACAGCAATAATAATGATACCGAAGACAATAGTCTCCATACTTTTGAAGATCAGGAAAGAAGAGGCAACAATGACAAGATCGACAAACAACATTGTCCGGCCGGGAGTGATATTACGATATTTATTGATGACAAGCACGATGATATCGGTCCCACCGCTACTTCCGTTGACAGACATTACCAGGCCAACCCCGGATCCTGCCACAATAGCGCCAATCAGCCCCGCCATCAGCGGTTCATCCATCATAATCGGCTCCCATTGAAAACTCTCAAACATACCGAGAAATGCCGTAAGCAGCGATACCCCCACAACAGTCTTCACCAGAAACTGCCATCCCAACACCTTGAAGGCGACCAATAACAACAGCCCATTCATCACGAACACCATCAACGACAAGGGCAATCCGAAAGCATAATTGAAAAGCACAGCAACACCGGTAAGCCCTCCCATCACAAAATGATGCGGCATAATGAACTGGGTAACCCCCAAGGCATACATGAAAGTTCCTAAGACAATAACCAGGTAATCCTTCCAATAAAACCTTTTCAGACTGAATGCAGGTAGTTTCTCCATCTTATATCACCACATTCACAATTTTTTTCGAAACGATAATTATTTTTTTCGGACTTTTGCCTTCCATCCATTTTTGAGAATTGGGATGTGCAAGTACCGTTTTTTCGATCTCGGCGTTAGTTGCATCCGCCGGAAATTCCAATACAAACCGCGATTTTCCGTTGAAGGAGATCGCATAGGGAAAAGCATCCTCTTTGAGGTATTCTTCGTTCCATGCCGGCCATTGTGCATCACATACCGATGTGCTATTGCCTAACGCATGCCAGAGTTCTTCTGCCACATGTGGGGCAAAGGGAGCAAGACAAGCCACCAATTCGCTCAGGATTGCTCTCTTGGAACATTTCAATGAGGTCAGCTCATTCACACAAATCATAAAGGCGGAAACCGACGTGTTAAAAGAGAAATGCTCGATATCGAACGATATTTTCTTAATCAGTTTATGTAACGATTTCAACTCCTCTTTCGCCGGCTGGTCGTCTGTCACCGATAAATTCCCATCCCTATAAAATAGGGTCCACACTTTCCGCAGGAAGCGGTGTACGCCGTCGATCCCGTTGGTATCCCACGGTTTGGACTGCTCAAGCGGGCCTAAGAACATTTCGTAAAGGCGAAGGGTATCGGCACCATATTTCTCCACGATATCATCGGGATTGACTACGTTGAACATCGATTTCGACATCTTCTCGATAGCCCATCCGCAGAGATACTTTCCCTCTTCGAGGATAAACTCCGCCGTCCTGTATTCGGGGTTCCAGTTCCGGAATGCTTCTATATCGAGGATATCGTTATGCACGATATTGACATCCACATGAAGGGGTGTCACGTCATAGTCCTCTTTCAGATTCAGCGACACAAACTGGTTTGATCCTTTTATCCGGTATACGAAGTTGCTTCGTCCCTGGATCATTCCCTGGTTCACCAGTTTTTTAAAAGGTTCCTCCTCACAGGAAACACCCAGGTCGAACAGGAATTTGTTCCAGAAACGGCTGTAAACGAGGTGTCCGGTAGCATGCTCGGTACCTCCTATATAGAGGTCTACATTCCGCCAGTAGCCATCAGCCTCTTCCGACACCAGCGCATTGTCGTTCTGCGGATCCATATAACGGAGATAATAGGCAGACGACCCCGCAAATCCGGGCATTGTGTTCATTTCCAGAGGATAACCCTCTTTGGTGTGCCAGTTGCTTGCGCGTCCCAATGGCGGTTCTCCGGTTTCGGTGGGGAGGTACTTATCTACTTCGGGGAGCTCCAGTGGCAGATCATCCTCGTCGAGCGTGT
>JBAYRG010000340.1:0-3562 GCA_041676805.1 Proteiniphilum sp. | reverse complement strand
GGATGCCAGCGATTATATGTTCCCGCAAACAGAACTGGAAACAATGGTCAACCAGGTGAAAGCCGACCTGGGCGCTTCAGCTACTGCCGAAGAGATTGAACGGAAACTGCAGGAGACCATCAAGGAAAAACTGCGGGATATACCCAAATTGCACCGCTGGTCGAAATATTCAAAGCTGGGTGACCACGACCATCGCGAATCACCCGGTGAAAACGAAGAGGAGGTTGTACTGGTGATCCGGGGTGAATTGCTGAAAAAATACCCCAACGCGGTGATTTATGCACACCGGGCCAAATGGAAGCCCAAGAGTGAAGTTGATCCCACGCCCGACCGTAAACAGGAACGGGAGTTGGTTCCCATACCCTCCAACTCGGAAGACAATCCACCCCTCGATACGATAAAGACACCTCTGTACGAGGCCAAGGTTAGTCCCGATATCTATTTCTTCGGATTCAACCTGAATGTCACCGAAGTACAAGGAGTGATGGATGGCGAACCGAACGACCTGGAAGATAGGGCAGGATGGTTTTTTGTCATCAAAGAACGACCCGGAGAACCACGCTTCGGCCTCGATATCGGTACCACAGAAATGGGAGAAATTGAAGTCTGGAACGATATGTCGTGGGGGAACGCCACACCGGCTGTGGATGCGAATGCTCCTGATCTCCGGAAAAACCTGCAGATCACATCCGCCACAACTACCATAAGGATTGAGGATAATGCATTGGAAGAGGATGATGATGAAAAGTTGGTACAACGGGCAGAAGATGTGCAGTTCGACTGGCACAAGAATATGAACTCCGCTGAACTTGCCTATATGCTCTTTCAGTCGCCGGCAATGGTGGCGATACACGGAGCTGAGATGTTGCCAAAAAATAAATAATCCAGATCTTACATGTCGTACATGATTGCAACTAAATCTCCGGCTGACGATGTATTGTGACCCATTATAGTTCTTATTCGCTAAAAGAGTAGAACTATTTCGTTAAGCTAAATGTGCATAATCCAAGCAAGCTTGTCTTCTGCCATAGCGAGAAATAGTCTAACTTGTGAACTCGCTTCGCTCAGACAGCTACTCTTTTTACGCTCATCGCGAACTATGGGTCCCCACAAAACATCTAAAGGTCTCCGTTTTAGTTGCAATCATACGGACTGCGAAACTTAAACAAACCAAATACAATGGCTGTACAAGAAATCGATACAAAAGCGCTGAACAGTGCCCGGAGCAGTAAGGCTTCCACGGAAAACGAACTGTTCCTTGCGAAGGAGAGACAAAACCGCCTTATGGCAGAACGGGATCGTCTAAAACGTCATATCGACCCGAAAGATCCGCAACAACTGGGCAGACTCAGTTCCATTGAATCGCGCATAAAACGGGAGGAAGCAAGGATTCAAGCGACCCATAACCGACTGAAAGAGATTGACGGTGGAGTGGCCTCAGCCTGGAGAGAATTTCTACATTTTACCGATCCGCGCAGCAACATGCAGCGGCTCGATGAGAGGACACCTATCCTCCTGCTACCGCTACGGCTCGAGACCCGCTTCAAAGAAGTAACCGTAGGGCGGACCACCCGTCATCAGCTATGGGTACGCGCTTACCCGGACGATTGCTCGATAGATACTTTCGAAGAAACACTGTCGGAGTCGGAAGCAAGGGATACCGAATCGTTTTGGATAGATTTCCGTACTGCTGCAGGGAATGAGTCAAAACGCCGCGCTGCATGGCGATATCTGGCCGACGGACATGGCTACGGCAGGGCACAGCATATGATTAACACTTATCGTCCCGACAATTACGAGGAGATCATCCAATCCAACGACGATATTTCCGACACCACAGTCATACTCGCCATCAATGCCAAGTCGCAGATTGCCAACGAGGAAAAAGAGGTGCTTACCATTTTCTGGCAGCAATATTACCCGGCAAGATCCGGTGGAGACAGCCAGGCGATGGACGCCGCTTTTGGAGCACTTGCCAATGAATTGGGCGAAGAGAGAGCTACGATACTGGCTACTGAATTTGCTCCTGCCAATATCAACCAGGTTCCTCCCACATTGCCAGATGGGAGTTTACCAAACATCGTTGTCGAATTTATTGAATTCGATCCCGAGCCCGACCTTCAAAAGCAGAGCTGGTCGAGAGCGCCTAAAGTGAAGGTAATGCCCGAACGCCTTTGCCTTGTCGCTTACAAAGACGATGAGCAGGTGGTGGAGCAGATAGGCAACACCATTCCTTTCCCGCTGATCGTGGGTCCCGATCCCAAAATGAGCGACGAGGAGATGATCAACGTGCCGGGCACCGATATCAGGATCACCCGCGATATGCGTTGGATGGTCGATTTTGAAGAAGCGATAAGCAAAGGAATGGGATTCATCATAGACCTTACCGATGAACAGGCAAAGAGCGGATTCGACAGGCTTTTCGTGACCGGCATAAAAATGAGCGCCACCAAGAGCGAAGGGCAGTCCGCCTTCGAAGAACTTATCAGACACCATTACTCCGGCAACTCCGGATTCAGCTTCCTGCCCGTTGGAACCCCTACCAACAACACCGGCGACTCCCCTTCGGCTTTTACCGATTCGGAAGATGCCGATGAATCGTACGACCATATTTTCAAAACCGAAGAGGGGGACGCCAATGGCGGTGCCGATACCGACCAGCTCTGGTGGTGCAAAAGCGACCGTGAATGGTTCTGCGAATTGCTGGGCATCTCGAATGATACGTTCGACGATATGATCAACACCGACGGTCGTGACCAACTCGAGGCAAGGGCGATGAATACCGCACTCTGGCCCGCCACATGGGGTTATTTTTTCGAGACCATGTTGCAGGATGCTCTCTCCGACTGGCAACTCGACAGCCTGCGGTGGTACTTTAACCATTTTGTGGTGGGACGGGGCAACATACCCTCGATACGCATCGATGACCAACCTTACGGCATATTGCCCACGACCGCTTTCTCACGTATCAATTGGATCGACGAAAAACAATTGATCATTCCCAACGACATTGCCAACTATATCCCTCCCGGTTTTTCCAGTTTTCTGCCGGAGATGAACCATATATTCTCCATTATCCAGCACGATTGGAAGCGGATGGCACGCAAAGTCGCGCATACAAAGTCGGACGGCGATCCGCACCAGATCATGCTCGACATCCTGGGCCTGCACGGAGGATCGGTAGAATTCCATAACCGAATCGGCGAAAGTTTCGAGCATATCTACAACCTATACCTTGCATCAAGAAAAAAAACCAGAAGAACATCCTCATCTCCGAAAGCAACGCTGAAAGAGGTAATGGAAGCGATCAGCAGCTCCATTGGAGGGCGGTTGTTGTTGAACGAACTCGGTTATACCGGTGATGAAAATCCGCAGATACTGGAAAAATTGTTTGTGCTGAATGCGGAAAGGCTAAAGGGGCCGTTGATCGACGACCAGTTGCTTTCCGAACTCAACTCCATACGTATTTACAGCAACGGAGCCGATGGCACCACACCGGAGAATTATCTGCAGTGGCTGGTCCGCACGGCGGAGACTTCGTTCGACGCATTGCGCAAGGAAG
>JBAYRG010000339.1:0-3620 GCA_041676805.1 Proteiniphilum sp. | reverse complement strand
TTATATTTCTTATAAAACATTTATCGAATATTTTTTGATTAACTGTAACTATTAACCCAACTTTCCGCAACATTCCCGATACTTTTTGCTAATCAATGATTTGCGATTTATCGCTATTACGTTTGGGTACTACAGATTTTTTTTCGTTTATACGGTTGGTTTTTATACAAAAGGGCATTGTATATGCCTTGAAGTTTTTCTTCCGGGACAGTACACACTTTCATGCTTATCATTTCTCCCAGTTTGTTTTTTGCGCATGTGGTGACTGTTTTCTGGGTGGCCATGATCCGTGTCAACTCCGTCCAGTCATGGTTTATCCCTTTCCTGAGAAGTTGCACCCTGATCGTGTTCACCACCCAGTAAGAAAGCAATCCAAAGAAGATATGCGCCTCTGTCGATTCATCCTTCTGGTGGTAAATGGGGCGCAGGTCCAGGTCCAATTTCAGGGTGCGGAATGAATCTTCCACGTTTCTGATGATATTGTAATATTCCCAGATGGTCCGTTCATCCAAGAGAGGACGCGATGTCCGCAAGTAGTATACTCCCGAAGAGCCGTCGATATCCGCCTGCTCCTTGACCGACCAGGTGATCCGGGTAACCGTTTCCGACTCATCTTTTTCCACCTGCACGTCGTAATGTTTCTGTATGGAAGGGTATTTTTCCTTTGCCCGTCCGATCCGCTCACAAACCTTGTCATACTTTTTTGTCCCGGATTTCTTGTGTATGGAAGATTCTATGCATTGCAGCCGCTGTTCGAAGCGTTCCCGGAATTGCCTGTTCATGCTGTGCTCTTTCAACCCCTTGGCATGACTCCTGACATGGAGATAGTATCCCTGCTCCCCTTGTGATTCAACCGCGGAAAGTGTGACGGGTTGCCCTTTATTGTCGAACACCACCACTTCCCCGCCGCGGGGGAGGGCCTTTGGTTTCTTGCGTGACACGCACAGGTAATCATATCCTTTTGACACGATCAGCACCAGGTTCTCCTCCGTTGCAATTCCCGCATCGATGACAACCAATGATTTATTCTTTGGGGAATGGCTCTGCAGGCTCAGGTTCTCTATCATGGACGGAAGAGAGGATGGATCCGAGGTGTTTCCCTCCAATACGGAAGAATACTTGATGAACCCCTCGGCATTGATCACCATCGCCAGAACCACCAGCTTGGCATCGGAGCGTTTCTCCTTGCTGCGACCGAATTTGGCCAGTTTGCTGAGTTTCTTGGGGCTTTCAAAGTAACTGTTGGTCAAGTCGAACAAAACGATCTTGTCCTGCAAATTAAACAGGTGATTGGTTTTATTCGACAGGTGGGACTCCAGCGACTGTTTAATCTTGTAGAACTCCAAGGGTATGTCATAAATGTTATGCGTGTTCATATCCGAGGAAGGGAAGCCCAGAAGTTCGCATACGTCCGAGTTCTCCCGCATGATGCGTAACGACTTGTACTCTGAACAGTGATACACCGTGCGGGTTATGAGCGAGGCCAATGCCTTCGCGATAAACGCCTCGTCCCATCCCTCCTTCCTCAACAGGCCGGCAATGCCTAATTGGTCCATGGCCTGGTAACAGCACCATTCGGCGCCCATCTCACGGGCTTCCCTGCCCTCCAATGTGTCGCCAAACAGGAGGTTGCGCTCCGCCCGGATGCGAAGCTCGTCTTTCTTGCGGTCAATGTCAATCTTGTTTTGCGAGACCATCATCCCCCACAGGGAGTCGATCCACTCTTTTACCGGCAACTCATACGCTTGATAGGCATCACCGAACAGGTCTGCCTCATCCTTGTGTTCCATCCTGTAGGTCAACCCGATAGAGACATCCCGCAGCTGTTCGCCGCTCAAACCCTTTATAAATCCCGGTGAAAGCAGAATACGGCTGCGCACGATACCGGCCGAATCCCGGTATGTTTCCTTCAGACGGTAGTACGGTTCGTTTTGCCCACTCTGAGGATTGTGACGATATGTGGCACTGAAATGCATGAGGCAAAGGTCTGAAAATAAACCTCTTTATCCAACCCCTGATGGGTACTACAAATGAAATGTCAAAAACAGACACACTTCAATATCAATGTTTTACGATTAGAGAACATCTCGATTTAACTGTTTAGTAAACGAAAACAAGTTGTTTTTAACTTGAATTTAACTTTGCAAGTGGCTAAGGCGGAAAGTTGGGTTAAATGATTGATACCATATTCATTTGAAGTTCATTTTGATAACTTTCCCTTTCATCGGTTCGGGTTCCCGCCCTCCCTGCAGTTTAGATAACTTGTCTTTTAGTGCCTCGTTTTCTTCTCGAAGTGCTTTACAAGTATACCATAACTCATTCCAGTATTCATGATAGCTTTTCATATCATCGCCACGCCCAAGAAGGAGCCAATCGAAATTTATTTTACGGCTAAACATAAGATATAGTTTCTCATAAAGCCTAATCGATAAAACATTATCGTTTATAAGCTTATGGTAGTCTGGAACCAAGCCGTGATGCTCGAGCGTAAGCATAAATATTCCGTCGTTCCCGGTGTCACAAAGAGCAATGTTAAGCCTCGAGGCAAGCGTAAGTTTCATTTTCTCATTTGTTTTTCCCATGATTATATTTATTTAATTGATAAAACCTGTTCGGGTTTATAACTACATATAACCGTTATCACATCCATACTTAAATTCTCTATACTCTTCACGTTTTCCGCAAGTTCCGGAATCCATGAAAAGACTAATACTCCATCGGGTTGCACTCCACGAAGCAAGCCCCGGCGGGTATGCTCTTTCGTCTTGATCTTGACGATCTCTGTTTGTCTGTGGGCTTTCTCCCCGCCCATCAACCGACTAACCTGTTTTCGTAATTCTTCTTCTGCCATAATTCATATTTTTAGTTATACATCCAGTTGACAAAGATATAATGAATATTTCAATCGATAAAACTTATGTGCTTGATTATCTCATAGTTAAATTTGCATCAAATAGTCAAAATCCAAACATTTTGATGTTATTTTCACATGAGAAATAATGTCTTCGTTTATTTAGTTGTTATAGATTTTGTCCCAGTTCATACGTCAAAACTTTTTACCAATTTGTCGATTTCCGATTTATGAATCAGGTACTCCCCTGTTCTGCCGTCGTTTTTTACAGCTTTGATCTTTCCAGAGTAAATTTTCCTTCTTATGGTCATTGCGCTTAATCCCATGATTTGCGCAACATCTTTAATTTTGTAGAATTGCCTTTCTATTTTCATATTTTACCATTTTTATTTTATTGAATTAATTATTATACAAATATACAGTTATGGCTATATATACACAAATAATATTTAGTTAAAACTGTATATTTAAGAATTATTAATATAGGTACACCTATATATTAGTTTAGGTATGACTATTTTTGTATAAAAACAGTATGCGTATAAAGGAACTTATAAGGTCAAAAGGATATACTCAGAAAGAGTTTGCGAATAAATTAGGGATTACATTGAGTGCGTTAAATCAGCGTATTGACGGAAACCCTTCATTAAATACATTAAGGGAGATCGCCACCGCCCTCGACGTTCCTTTGAGAGATCTGTTTAACGGAGAGGACAAGTATAACGTTATAGCTTGTCCCAATTGCGGGGAAAAGATTAACATCACGGTA
>JBAYRG010000338.1:0-3627 GCA_041676805.1 Proteiniphilum sp. | reverse complement strand
CTGTTGCAGTTCGACCACGGTATGAGAACCAATATATCCAGTTCCTCCTGTTACAAGAATCCTTTTTGACATAGACTTTATTTAATTACAAATTACTAATTTCATCTAACCACCTAAAAACTTAATCACTCAATCACTCAACTTTTCCACCATTTTTCACTTTTAATTTTTCAACAACTCTTCCACTGCCCGCTTCAATTGGAGATCATCCTCACCCAGCAATGATTCCGGCGTATTATAAACCTCCACATCGGGTTCCAGCTGATTGTTTTCCATCACATTGCCTCTCATATCTACCACGGTCACCTGCGGGATGCCGAACACCAGTGACGGATCGATCTGAGTCTCCCACCATACGGCAGTCATGGTTCCCGGCACGGGAGCACCCACCAGTTTTCCAATCCTCAACTCTTTATATAACCATGGGAATCCGTGCGCATTGGAGTAGTTGCTCTCTCCCATCAATACGATGGAGGGCTTGTTCCATTTATTGAAAGGATCGCTACCGATATACTCTCCACGGGGTGTGAATCGTTGGTATTCCTTTCCGCTCAAGAGCGTTGCCAGGTCGTCGTGCAGCCAGCCCCCCCCGTTGAAGCGGGTATCGATCACTACCGCCTCCTTATTGCGGTATTTTCCAAGCAGATTCTGGTAAACGTCCCTGAAGCTGCTGCTATTCATGCCACGGATATGGATATAACCGATACGTCCACCGGAATATTTCTCGGTCAGCTCCTCCCGTTGTTCCACCCAGCGGTTATACAACAATTCACTTTCCTCCCCGTAAGTAATGGGTTTGACGATCTCCTCGAACCGGTCTCCTTCACCAGGGGTATAAGCAGTGATGATGACATGTTTACCGGCCTTTCCGTCGAGCAGACGCCACCAGGCCTTTCCGGCTTCCACCGGTTCGCCATCGATCTTCTCTATCACTACCCCCTCCTTCAATTTCGTATTCGCCTTGACAAGAGGACTTCCCTTCATAATCTCCTTGATCTTCAAGCCATCCCCTTTATGGGTATCATCCCAAAAGACGCCCAGCGTGGCTGTCTGCCAATTACTGCCAGGAGATGAGTAACGCGCTCCGGTATGCGAAGCATTCAGTTCACCCAGCATCTCCGACAACATCTCCGCAAAATCGAAATTATTGTCGATATGTGGCAAGAATCTGCGGTATGTTTCGCCATACATCTTCCAGTCCACACCATGTAGTTCCTTATCATAGAACTTATCCTTCACCTGCTTCCATGCATGATCGAAGATATAGGCCCTTTCCGCCGCACCACGATAATTAAATGGAGCCGAGAACGACACATCGGTCACTTTTCCGTTCTCTATCTTTTTTATCCTTCCTTGCGATACCAGATAGAGGTTCTTTTCCTCCTTGTCGGGAAGCAGTAGGCCATAGCCCACATCTTTACTGAGCAGTTTGGTTGTATTTTCGAGAAAGTCCTGCTCCCACAGGTCGACTCCCTTCTCGAAGCTGGCCAGGTAATAGAGTTTGGAGCCATCCTTATTGAGGTATGCATCCGATAAACTGGAAGAGTGACGGGTCAGGCGCACCACCCTATGACGGCGGTTATCAAGATCGAAAACGAGCGGTGTCACGCTCTTGGTTGAATCCTTATCCGCATTCGTTTTCTCCTTTGCATCCTTGTCTCCTTTTTTCTCTTTGCTTTCAGGCTTTTTATCTCCCTCTTTCGCCTCCTTCTCCATCTCTTTCTTCAGTGCCCGTTCCTCCTTATTCATCCGGAAATCATCATAAGCATCGGGAGTGAGGAACATCAGATAGGCATCGCGATGCGCCCCCCAACTACCGTGGCTACGGTATCCCGCCCGGTCGGAGAAGAACAGGATGGCCTTGCCTCCCAGCACCCATTTGGCATGCACATCGCTATAACCGCTAAGCGTGAGGTTGGTCGTCTCACCGTTACCATCGGCATTGATCAGCGCCACATCCTTGTTATTCCAACCACCCACATCAATATAATCCGAAAGGATCCATTTGCTGTCGGGCGACCACTGGAACCACTGGTCGCCATCGCTGTAGGAATAGTTGTATTTGGCATCCATCACCTTCCTTGTTTTTTTGTTCTCCAGATTGAGTACGTAGATCGCGGAACGCTCTTCGAGATAAGCGATCTCTTTCCCGTCGGGGGAGAACAGCGGCTGGAAGGAAGGCACGTCGGTGTCGGTCAGCTTTGTCTCTTTCAATTCACGGGCATAGCAGAAATATTTATCTTCTTTCCGCACCAGTTCGGTCCGGTAGATATTCCATCTATTGTCACGTTCCGCCGAATAGACAAGCGAGCGTCCATCGGGACTGAAATCCACATCACGCTCCTGCTCCGGAGTATCGGTAATACGTTTGGTGGTATTGAATTCGATGGAAGTGACGAAGATATCTCCCCGGGCAATAAAAGCGACCTCCTTCCCGTTAGGGGAGACGGCGATATCCCTTGCACCGGTAGTGAGGGTTTGGGGAACCACCTCTCTCTCAAAGTTGTCGGAAACAATGCGCAGATCAATTTTACGGGGTTTTTCACCCTTTTTCATATGGTACAACTCCCCATTAAAAGAGAAGCAGAGGTTATCGTTTTTGTCAGCCGACAGGAAACGTACGGGGTGATCTTTAAAGTGTGTCAACTGTACCGCCGCGCCTCCTTCAAGTTCGGCTCGATACACGTTGAACGTTCCATCCTGCTCGCTCAGGTAATAGAAACTACCTCCGTCGGACGACCAGACGCCATTGCGGTTCTCACCTTTGAAACCGGTCAGTTTGCGATGCGTTTTCTTTTTGGTATCATACAGCCATACGTCACGGGTGATGGATGAAGTGTGGTGTTTTCTCCATCTATCCTCATAGCCTTTCCTATCGGTATAGAGCCATCGGTTTCCATGCTGGGCGATATCTTCCATGTGAGAAGGAGAGACCATCCACGGACGGTCACCCTTTAGCGTCACCGCATAAATCTGGTTAAACAGGCCCATCGGGAACTGCTGGCTTTCCTGTGCCGGTTGGATAAATGCACTGAACAGCACTGTGGTATCGTTTAGAAACCCCTCGGGATACTCATTATTGGAATGGGAGGTGATCCGTTTGGTCTCTCCGGTTTGGAGAGTGACCACATATACATCGAAGTTCCCTTCACGGTTAGAGGCAAATGCCAGCTTGTCTCCCTTTGGCGACCAAACAGGGCGTGTATCATAAGAGATATGCGACGTTACTTGTGTCGCTCTTCCTCCGGCGATCGGCACGGTAAATATATCCCCTTTGTAGGTAAACGCCACCGTAACTCCATCCGGAGAAATCACGCTATTACGGAGCCAGAGAGGGGACTCCTGGGCATGCAAATAAAAAGCAGCCAAGAGAAGAAAAGATGAAAACAGAGTTTTTCTCATTGAATTTATTTATTAGATCACCGAAGTTCAGACGACATCACGCCGCTTACCCACTGTTAACTTGCAAAATTACATAAAAAATATAAAATCTAAAACCATACAGGCAGAAACCAGCAATTCCGAAAATAAATATTTTTGATTCCATGCCCATGATTGGGCATAAGTTCATCCTGCCACGGTTTGCGCGGCATACTGAAAATTTTCCCGGAAGTGATTTTTTATCTT
>JBAYRG010000337.1:0-3683 GCA_041676805.1 Proteiniphilum sp. | reverse complement strand
TCCGTCCCGAAGGGGAACGGGCTAACGTTGATGGATTGTCACTGGTGAACCAGAACCACCCACAGGTGATTGAGATATGGAACTTAGTGTTCATGCAGTATAACCGTAAGGCAGACGGCTCATTAGAGCCGCTTCCGGCAAGAGTGATCGATACCGGAATGGGTTTTGAACGACTCTGTATGGCAGTTCAGGGTAAACTGTCGAACTACGATACTGACCTGTTTCAACCGATAATCCGAAAAATGGGAGAGATCTGCAACACGCTTTATGGTGAAGATCCCGCGAAAGATATAGCGATGCGCGTAGTGGGCGACCATCTGCGTACCATCGCTTTCTCCATTACCGACGGACAGCTCCCTTCGAATGCCAAAGCCGGCTATGTGATCCGCCGTATCCTTCGACGCGCGGTGCGTTATGGCTACACTTTCCTGGGAATGCATGAGTCATTTATGTACAAACTCATCCCCACGCTTATCGAAGTGATGGGTGATGCCTATCCCGAGCTGATCTCACAGCAGGTGCTGATTGAGAAAGTGTTGAAAGAGGAAGAAGAGTCATTCCTGCGGACGCTGGAGACCGGTATACGCCTCCTGGAGAAAAATCTGCCCGAACAGGAGGGAGGGGTGTTGAGCGGTGAAGTGGCTTTCCAACTCTATGATACTTTCGGTTTTCCATTGGATTTGACGGAACTGATCCTGCGTGAACATGGCATGACGGTGGATGCGACCGGCTTCAATGCCGAAATGGAAAAACAAAAACAGCGTGCCCGTAATGCCGCAGTGGTAGAGACCGGTGACTGGACTAAAGTGCGTGATGGCGAACCGGAGTTCACAGGATATGACGAGACCGAGAGTGAAACCCGTATCCTTCGTTATCGTTTAGTGAAACAGAAGAACAGGGAGTTTTTCCAGATCGTGCTTTCCCGTTCACCTTTTTATGCTGAAATGGGAGGACAGGTAGGTGATACCGGTTGGATAATCTCCGAAGAAGGCGAGAAGATTGATATTTTTGATGCCAAGAGGGAGAATAATCTCGCCGTGCATTTTACACGGAAATTGCCGACAGATATGGAGGGGACTTTTATTGCCCGGATTGACAGGGAAAAGAGAAATGCCACCGAATGTAATCATACGGCTACCCACCTGATGCACGAGGCGCTTCGTGAGGTGTTGGGAACGCATGTGGAGCAAAAGGGATCATATGTGTCGCCTGAACTGTTGCGATTCGATTTCTCCCACTTTGGCAAGATGACCCCCGAGGAGATACGGGAAGTAGAAAGAGGGGTGACGGCAAAAATACGGGACAATTACCCTATTGAAGAGCATCGCCATGTACCCATTGAAGAGGCGAAAGCCCAGGGAGCAATGGCCTTGTTCGGTGAGAAATATGGTGATGACGTGCGTACCGTGCGCTTCGGTTCCTCTATCGAATTATGCGGGGGCACCCATATCTCTTCTACCGGACGCATCGGCACATTCCGTATTATCAGTGAGAGTGCCATCTCTGCCGGTGTACGCCGTGTTGAAGCAGTGACGGCCAAGGTGTGTGAAGAGTATCTCTATAGCAAAGAGGATGTCTTGCTCGAAATAAGGAGTGTGTTCAATAATGTACCCGATGTGATACAGGGAGTTCGGCGGTTACTTGCTGAAAATGACGAGAAGGAGAGAGAGTTGCGGGAATATGTGAAAGAGAAGATCGGGCAGTTGAAACAACGGATCATTGAAAAGAAACAGGATATCCATGGTATTACCCTCTTTAAGGTGATGATGCCGATGGGGACGGTTGATGTGGTGAAAGATGTTGCCTATCAACTGAAAGGAGAGTTCCCTGAGAAAATGATGTTTGTGGCCGGGACCGTTGTAAATGGGAAACCCAACCTGACAGTGATGCTGACTGATGATCTGGCTGCCGGTGGATTACATGCGGGTAATATGGTGCGCGAAGCCGCCAGACTGATAGAGGGTGGCGGAGGTGGACAGCCTTACTTCGCTACGGCGGGTGGCAAGAACCCCGATGGGCTAATCGCTGCCGTAGAATTGATTGTGCAGAAGTTGAGTGACTATTAGTTTCCTGACTTATTCAACCAACCTCCCTGTTAGGGAGTAAATACGAACTCGAACCTGTCCCGGATCCTTTTCGCTTCTTTTGGCGGGAAGATTTTATAAAGTAAAGACGGGGGATGGGTTTTAAAATTGTCCATTACCAGCGCCATTCTTTTTGCATCCGGATATATTTCATCGGCAATGATTCCCGGGCATCGCCTATCAGCTTATCTTATTCATATTGGAATCCAGAATGGATAAAGGTATTTCACAATCCGGGTTTGAATTTGGCTATTTTTGCTTTTCTTTTGTTAAACCGGTATAGCCGAGGTGCTCTGTAGGGTACATTCTTCTGGACTTCGTCGAGTTGTTCCAGACCATCTATCAGCAACATTTTCTTTTGAAAATTGCGTACATCGGATTTCGTTTCAAGCACTAGGTCGTATAGGTTGCGGAGTTGGGTCATTGTAAACTTCCGGGGTAATAATTCGAAAAGCATGTAAGGCTCGAGCATCACCTGATGGCGTATATGCTTCAATGCCTCCTCTGCAATCTGGTTATGATCGAAAGCGAGCTTCATATTGGCGAGGGAGTTGACATCATACCAACGGGCAGTAGTATTTTCGGATTCGAAAATAATTTTTCGGCTGATCTTAATTAATGCCAGATAACCGACCGTTACAATACGTCCGATTTTTACATTGGTTGTTCTTTCCAGCCAGTTTTTATCTCTGGGATTGCTGGTTCTTTTAGGATCGCCAAAACTATGGAATTGATGCAGGAAAATATTTTTAAGACCGGTAAGTTCGTTGAGAACGCGGGTTGCGGCACTGTCCAAGTCTTCATCCTGATAGATAATGCTTCCGGGCAGTTTCTTATCACTGTAATTACCATCCACCTCATTGATGGTGCGTTCAATCAGTAATATTTTAAGCTTTTCTCCATCAAAACCGAATACCACACAGTCGATAGAGACGTGAGGATTATAAGCCAATGCGTGAGATGTGCCTTGTGGGGTTTTATTGTCTGCCATAAGATTCCTGTTTTCAATACAAAATTATTATTTTTTTCTTCTCATTTTAATTCTTGTTTCAAAAAAAAATAATAAGTTTGCAGATTAATATATGTACTTTATACAATAAGAATATATTTTTTTTGTAATTACTTTGATATTATTATTATTGTAATGTGTTGAAAATAAAAATATAGTATGTTTTTGTACGCATTGTATGGATAAATTCAATTCAATTCAATTCAATCTAATTGATTTTGTTGCTAGATAATTTTTAAAAAGAGAAAAGAGGTGATGATTTTGTGAAATGAATATATGCATTCTATCTTACAATTAACAGAGAATGCAAAGAAAATTAATAAATAACAGAAACAAATATAGATTATGTATGTATTAGGATATGACATAGGCAGCTCTTCGGTAAAGGCTGCACTGGTAGAAGTTGAGTCCGGAAAAACTGTGGCATCTGATTTTTATCCTAAAGTGGAGATGGCGATGCATGCCGCACAGGCGGGATGGGCCGAACAGGATCCCGCGATGTGGTGGTCTAACCTGAAATTGGCCAATGCTTCTGTACTCCGGCAATCAAACGTGGATCCGCAGGATATCAAGGCCATCGGTATCTCCTG